>JAQVUC010000303.1 GCA_028699715.1 Anaerolineaceae bacterium
CAAATTCAGAGAACGATGTATCAGCGGGAAGAGAGTTCGAACTGTTTCTACACCCTGGTAGGCAAGCAGATTGATTGTCAACAAAAGCAGCTGTGTCAAAAAAATGACCAATAAAGCGGTTTTTAGCGCTTGTTTCCCTGCCACGGTGGAACGATGGACCATCGATAATGCCAGACCGCTCGAAATCAGTAGCAAGGCATAATACAGCAGCGCGTAGGGGAGCACCGTTAAAGCAGGGCTGATATCCAATATATAAATCATGATTACTCGTTAATCCCAGTATTTTTGGTGCAAGAATTGTACCCCTAAAGTTTTTGCATTCTTAGAACCTTTTTGATCTTAAATCCTGTATAATACCCGGACCATTACCCGGAAAGAATAGTGCTAAATGTTTGCGAATCTACATCCACTAATCAATATCATCCTCTTAAGTTTTGTCGCCAGTCTGGGAACAGGCCTGGGGGGCTTGATCGCGGTCATCCGTAAACCAGGACCGCGTTCTTACGGCTTTTTGATGGGAATCACCGCAGGCGTCATGATTTGCCTGGCCTTCCTGGAATTGGTACAGGAGTCCATACAAATCTCAGGCTGGGTCACTGCCACCGCCGGATTTGGCCTGGGGGCTGTTTTCATGTTTTTACTGGATTATTTTGCGCCTCATATCCGCTTTGGCATTCGCGAAGAACGGGAAGAACTCGTTCCTCTCAAGGAGTGTGATTCTGGGGAAATAGTCAGAGAAAGACGATTACGCCAACGTTTTCATTTGTTACGCCGGGAAGGAGATAGTGTAGACGAATCATTGGTCAACACCGGACTTTTGTTGGCGATTGGGATCACGCTGCACAACCTGCCGGAAGGGATCGCGGTGGGGGCGGGTTACCTGCACAACCCCCAATTTGGTATTTTTATCGCTGTAGCTATTTTGATGCACAACATCCCGGAAGGTATTGCCACAGCCCTGCCTTTATGCAAAGGTGGAATTTGCCGGAAAGATGCTTTAAGGGTGGCTTTTTTGTCCGGATTGGCGGAACCTGTTGGAGCTTTGTTGGCCAGCGCCTTTTTGGTCCGCTTTACCGCCTTGCTGCCAGGGGCATTAGCTTTTGCGGGCGGTGTAATGGTCTTCATCACCCTGGACGAACTCATCCCAACTGCGCGTAAATACGGCAATGAAAACTACACCGCGCTGGGCATCATTGCCGGCTCAATGTTCGTTTTCATCCTGACCGGAATATTTGGTGTATAGGTTCTTTTCTTTTGAAACGCTCTAAAAAATCAGCTTAACTTTTCCAAACCAAGCCTGATTCTTCTCAGGGTTTCATCTTTTCCCAATAGAGCAGCCAGTTCAGTGGCACCCCCGGGAGAAGTTTCCTGCCCGGATAAGGCCGTGCGGATGGGCCACATCACCGTCCCAACTTTCAGACCCTGCTCCTGGGAAAAACTTTTTAGCAGAGCAAAGAGACTCTCATTGGTCCACTCATCCAAAGAAGCCAATAAAGGCTGTACTTGCTGCAGTACAAGCAGAGAGCTTTCCAAGGTGGATTTTGATTTCTGATGAAGGAACAAGTCACTTTCATAGGAGGGTAAATCTACAAAAAATGCCACCAGGTTCGGGATCTCAGCCAGGTTCTCAGTGCGTATCTGGATCAGCTGGCTCAATTTTCCCAAGTCGATTTTTTCCAAACCCTGCGGATAGTAGGTTAAGGCCAATTCGTGGAAAGTTTCGGGGCTTAGGGCGCGGATGTGTTCTCCATTGAGCCAACGCAACTTGTCAAAAGAGAAGGCGGCGCTGGACTTGTTGATGCGGTTCATGTCGAAGGCTTGGGTCAGTTCTGGCAGCAGGAAGAATTCGCGCTCATCGCCGGGATTCCATCCCAAAAGTGCGACATAATTGACGATGGCTTCCGGCAGGTATCCCATTTTGACCAGGTCTTCATAAGAAGGATCACCTTTGCGCTTGCTCAATTTGCTGCCGTCTTCTTTGATGATGTGGGGCAGATGGATATACTCCGGTCTTTCCCAGCCAAAAGCTTCATAAAGCAAGTTGTATTTGGGTGTGGAGCTCAAATATTCCTGTCCGCGGATAACATGCGTGATGCCCATCAAATGGTCATCGACCACGTTGGCGAAGTTATAGGTGGGGAAACCATCTGACTTTAACAGAACCTGATCATCCAGTTGAGAATTATCTATCGCAATTTCACCATAAACATGATCAAAGAAGCTGCTTTCACCACCTTCAGGGATGCGCTGGCGGACGACAGGCAGAATGCCCGCATCAAATTTGGCCTGGATTTCTTCGGCATTTAAGTCCCGGCAGGGGTCCCTAAAGCCCTGCACCCTCTCACCGGTACTTTCCAGGGCTGGTTTGTCTTCTTTCTGGCAAAAGCAGTAATAGGCATGACCTTTTTTGATCAACTCTTCAGAATGTTTTTTATAAATTCCCAAACGCTGACTCTGGACGTAGGGTCCATAACCGCCATCTTTGTCCGGTCCTTCGTCATACTCGATGCCGGCCAGTTTCAAACCGTTGTAAATGGCTGCAACGGATTCAGGAACGTTCCGACTCTGGTCGGTATCTTCAATCCGCAGGATAAAAGCTCCTCCGGCTTGTTTGGCGATCAGATAGGCATAAAGGGCGGTACGTAAATTACCGATGTGCATATAACCAGTTGGGCTTGGGGCAAAGCGTGTTCGAAACATAGTCACTTCCGTTCAGCTAGAATGGCTAAATCCTACCATAAAGATAAATTACTTAATGAGTAATGTTGACCTTTTAATGCTTGTT
>JAQVUC010000304.1 GCA_028699715.1 Anaerolineaceae bacterium
GCTCATCGGCGGGTACCTGGCTCATTGTTCCGCTGAATCCATGCTCGTAAATCGCCGAACGATACTTGCTGCCGGCCTCTCCGAGTTCATCCATCATCTGTCGGAGCACATCTGGTGTGAATTCAGCGCTCAAATTGACCTGGAAGTGCTGTAAAACTGCGGTAATTTTCTTCAGCAAATCAGCTACTTCGCTGTGGATGGAAAACTCTCCCTTTTCATCCTCCACCAAATGACGGAAAAACGCCACGAAACGACGCAGGTAACCCATCGTAACTACAGAAAGTCCGTACCCCACCAGGGCGTTGTTGGCATCGTTCCATTCCGGGCGTTGCGTATTCATCCAAATCCCGCCTTCAGGAACGAAGTTGACCAACTTGGCCAGCAAAAGCGTGAGCAGCTTTTCAGTGAGCGATGCGTGCACCATGCTTCCATCCGAGGCAAACAGCAGACGCCCGTCACTACCATACTCATGAGTCAGTTTTTCAATCTTTTCATGAAGCGAGTGATCAAACACGATCGTGTTATGAGGATCTTTGAGCAAATCTTGATAGGGTTTAATGCGATAAGGCACATTCGAGTAACTCAGAGCCGGTGTATTCAGCTGCTCACGCAGCTCTTCGGGATGAAAGCGGTCACTGGCTTCCATCAGTTTTAGCAAATAAATGATTTGATGATCGCTCCAGTAACCAATATTCGCCCAGGGATTGCCCTCTTCCGGGACTTCCCAATCGATGCCTGCACGGCTTATGCGATAAGGGTTATAGCCATCCGCCGTGGAAGCACATAAAAAAGTATCCACAGTGGATTCCACAAAATAGGGGAAGGAGTAAACCAGCGCTTCCCAATTTTGAAAAATATCACGCCAATTGCCCGCGTAATCCAATCGTTGAGAGCCGTCCTCTTTCTTCAAATTGATTGAAAATGCATTCCACGGTCGGCTGGGGTCCCCATGTCGGCGGCTGAATGTGAGCGGTAAATAGGTGTTCAGCAAGCGCCGAAGATTGGGATCATCCAGGTCAGCAGCATACGAACGCATCTCTGTAAGACTAAATCTGTCTGGGAGAGCTGTAAAAAACTCAGCCTGAGAAGCTGGAAGATTGTGTTGGTGGGTAGAAATATAATCAAGCAGATCAGATTTTTCAATCCAGTAATTTTGGGAGAATATACCGCCACGCATAATGTTAAAGAGTACATTCGAAAAATGGTGCGTGCTGACTTGGATTTTCTCTGAAACCTGCAGCCCGTCAGCATTTGTTACTTTTTTCTGTAAGTCAAACGCACCAAGTTCAATGTCCTCTTCAATAGCTTGTTGCTTCGCATCCAAGGGTGTTTTTAGGAAGTTTCGCAACCGCGCCAAAGCAGCGTGATCCTGGTCAACATCTGCTACCAGATACCAGTTGGACTCCTGTCCCGCTTCCAGATGCAGGTTTGCGTGTACAAAATACGCGCCACGTTCACCCCGAACGTCTGTTTCTGTTTCAAGGCTTCCCCCAAAACGGAAGTTAGTCAACTGTTTGGAAGAAAGCAGCACATGTTCAGGTTTCAGCCCTACCTGAAAAAATACATTTGCGGCTAACGATTCACTTGGTTCAGCCAGGTCTGTCAATCGCGAGTTTAGGGCATACAAACCCAGGTTTGTCTCTTGATCTAATTCACTGTGTTTGTAGGCATCTAGCAGACAGCTGAACATATTTTGGGTTAAGGAGCTGACATTGGCTGAAAGAATATTTTGGAAACCATCCAGCACTTCCACCTCACATGGGGATTTTGAGTGACTGATATTGCTCAGCCAAGTTGTTTTAATGAAACCGAAGCGGTCTCCTGTGCGCCAGCTATATCGGATTACCAGCTCAAGAGATCGATTAATTTCTTCAAAGATCAACGTGGTTCCAGGGATGTTTTTGTACAGATTGCGTTCAACTTGATATTGTCCATCCTGCCGAATCGAAAATGGCTCCCAAAGCCAGGTTTGGGTGCCGCGCCTAACGCGCAAGATCGTTTTCACGCCCGTGTTTTCGGAATTTTCGCTTAGTTTATCTTCGGTATAGTACGGAAACAAGGCATGTTCAGCATTCACTCGCCCGGCACTAAGTCCGCCCGTTGAGGAAATGAACAGCCAGTGATCAGCGCCGCTGACAATACTCATGAAAAAGGGCGGCATGGCATCGTAATTTTGGATTCTATAAAAGGTTTCCCCAAGCAGGTTAACAAAACCCCCGGTGGCTTGAGCCAGCGGGGGTGTAAGCAGAGTACCTCCAATAATAGTCGGTACGTAGTTAAATTTCATGTAATCTATTCTCCATCGCTGAGGAAATTAAAACTCAGTCTACCTGCAAACCATTTCGTTTTGTTACATCGCTGAACCAGTAAGCACTGTCTTTGATTGTGCGTTTTTGGGTTTCGTAATCGATATGGATGACACCAAAGCGTTGGGAATATCCCCTGGCCCACTCAAAGTTATCCATAAAGGACCACTGCAAATATGCTCCCATAGGAATGCCAACCTGAATAGCCTGCCAAACCGCCTGGATATGGGTTTGCAGATAATCGATCCGTCTCTGATCATGGACCCTGCCAGTCTCATCAGGACCATCGGCATAGCTGGCACCATTTTCGGTCACCATCAGTTGTTTGGGGTGATATTCCCGGTTAACCCTATCCAGAATTTCAAACAAACCCTGGGGATAGAGTTCCCAGCCCATGTCAGTCTGGGGTACATCCCGTTTTTGGTGACGAAAATCCTCGGTATTCGACGATATAAGCATTCGGGTATAGTAATTG
>JAQVUC010000305.1 GCA_028699715.1 Anaerolineaceae bacterium
GGGTTTCTCTCATGGTCGGTTTCATCGTTGTCTTCCTGGAGATATTTATTGGTGTGATCGTTGGAGGTATTTCCGGTTTCTTTGGTGGCAATGTCGATACCGCTTTGATGCGTTTTGTTGACTTGTTCAATAGTATCCCCACCTTCCCCATGATCCTGATTTTTGGTTCGGTCATGGACACACTGGAAGTGGAACCGATGGCGCGTATGTTTGTGCTGATGGCTATCCTGGGTTTCTTGGGATGGACTGGTATCGCCCGAGTTGTTCGCGGACAGATCCTTAGTTTGCGTGAACAAGATTTCATGGTTGCCACAGAAGCTACAGGTATCAGAACCAGCCGTCGGATCTTCCGACACTTGGTGCCTAACGTTATGCCTCTCCTGATTGTTACAGCTACCGCCAGCCTTGGTGGTCTGATCATCACAGAAGCAACCCTGGGCTTTTTAGGCTTGGGCATCAAATACCCATTGGCATCCTGGGGTAGTATCATCAACATTTCCTCTGATGCCTTTATCATGAGTACTTACTGGTTTATGTGGATCCCTGCAGGTATGTTGATCCTACTGACTGTACTGGGTTTCAACTTTGTTGGCGACGGATTGCGTGATGCTTACGACCCAAAGATGAGACGTTAAGGTGAGATTATGACTGAAGAAAAAAACTTATCTAAATACGACACAACTGATTTAGAAGATAATCAAATTATTGAAAAGGTTCACCTGACTGCCAGGGAATCTGCCCGGATCAGCCGTGAGAATCGCCGCATTACCGACGCGATCGAAAAGCAGCGCAAGCGTAAAAATGTGCCTGAAAGCGAATATCTCACGACCATGCGGGATCCAAATAACGTGGTTGAGTTTGATAATCTGCACACCTACTTTTTCACCGACATCGGCACTGTCAAAGCCGTTGATGGTGTTACTTACGATGTGCCTCAAGGCACGACCGTAGGTGTTGTAGGTGAATCAGGTTGTGGAAAATCTGTTACTGCTTTATCCCTGATGCAGTTGGTACAGCGCCCTCAAGGTCAAATTGTTGAAGGAACCATTCGGGTCAATACCGGTGAAAAAGTATATGACATTGCTAAAACACCCGCGTCCGAAATGGAAAAAATCCGTGGAAATGAAGTATCCATGATTTTCCAGGAACCGATGACCAGCTTGAACCCGGTTTTCAAATTCGGTTTTCAAATCGACGAAGTCATCGCGCTGCACAATCCCGAAATGACCGACGACCAAGTCAAAGCCCGCACGCTCGAGATGATCGAGCTGGTAGGTATTGCTAACGCTGAAGGTGTTTACGAAATGTATCCTCATCAGCTCTCAGGCGGTATGCGCCAGCGCATCATGATTGCTATGGCTTTGGCTTGTAACCCCCGTCTGATCATTGCTGACGAGCCAACAACCGCTCTGGATGTGACCATTCAAGCCCAGATTTTGGATCTTTTGCGTGAATTAAAAGCCAAAATCAACTCCAGCATCATGCTGATCACTCACGACCTGGGTGTGGTGGCTGAGATGGCAGACTTTGTTGTTGTCATGTATGCAGGAAAAATTGTTGAAAAAGGTACTGCTGATGAAGTTTTCAATCATCCCAAGCACCCCTATACCGTTGGTTTGATGGCCTCCAAACCTGTCATCAATAAAAAAGTTGATTATCTGTACAGTATTCCAGGTACAGTGCCAAACCCAATTAACATGCCTGATTACTGTTATTTTAGAGATCGCTGCAACCGGCGCATGCCTATCTGTGATGGCCCCTATCCTCCTGAGTATAAACTTTCAGAGAGCCACATGGCGGTATGCTATCTTTACGCGAACGAGGAGTCTGAGGATTAATTATGGAAAACAATAATAACGGCAAGAATAACAACGGGCACGACGATCGCTATATTGTCGAAGTAAAAAACCTCAAACAGTACTTCCCAATTAAAGCCGGTTTGATGCAAAAAGTTGTCGGCTATGTTAAAGCTGTCGATGACATCAGTTTCCGCATCGCCCCTGGCAAAACCATGGGATTGGTTGGCGAGTCTGGCTCCGGTAAAACCACCGTGGGCAAAACCATGCTGCGTTTGAACGAAGCAACTTCTGGCAAGGTCCTCTTTAATGGTGTCGATGTCTTTTCTCTCAATCGAAGCGAGATCAGGGATCTTCGGCCTAAAATGCAGATGATTTTCCAGGACCCTTACTCAAGCCTCTCACCACGTATGCCCATCAGTGAAATCATCGGTGAAGCTGTCAGAGAACATAACATCGTTCCACCATCAGAATTTGATCAGCATCTGGATGAGGTCATGCTTCAATGCGGTTTGCAGCCTTATCACAAAGATCGCTACCCGCACGAATTTTCAGGTGGACAGCGTCAGCGTATCTGTATCGCGCGTTCCCTGGCTTTGAATCCGGATTTTGTGGTCTGCGATGAGCCCGTCTCCGCTCTGGATGTTTCCATCCAGGCGCAAATCATCAACCTCCTGGAAGAACTTCAGGTAAACAATAAGATCGCTTATCTCTTTATTTCCCATGACCTTTCCGTGGTTCAGCATATTTCGGACTATGTCGGCGTCATGTACCTGGGCGATTTGGTGGAATACGGTGAGAAAGAGCAGCTCTTTGAAAATCCGCTGCATCCTTATACCCAGGCTCTCTTGAGCGCGGTTCCGGCACCGGATCCGAACTATAAGATGAAACGGATCATCCTTGAAGGCAGCATTCCTTCCCCTGCAAACCCACCATCTGGTTGTAAATTCCATACCCGCTGCCCGCGAGTAATGGATATTTGTA
>JAQVUC010000306.1 GCA_028699715.1 Anaerolineaceae bacterium
ATTGCCAATGGAGAAGAAGAAGGCAAAGGCAATGAGCTGACCAAACAAGCCAACCCAATGATGCAGGCGGCGCTCAAGAATTTTGTTGGAAACATCGAAGGGAAAGAGCTTTTTGGTGGGCAAGTGGATGTGGCCATTACGGATGGATTTACGGGCAATGTAATGCTCAAATCCGTGGAGGCCGTGTCAAAGCTGATCCTGACCACGCTGAAAACAGAGCTGATGTCTACTACGCGCACAAAAATTGGAGCGCTTTTGGCCAAGCCAGCCTTTGATGGCGTGCGAAAATTGCTTGATCCGGCTGAAGTCGGCTCAGCTCCCCTCTTAGGAGTGGATGGCTTGGTGTTTGTGGGTCATGGACGATCTGACGCGAAAGCGATCGTCAGTTCGGTTGAGCGCGCTTATTATGCGGCAAAATCGGATTTGCTTAAAAACTTAAGAAAAGAATTAGAACCTTTGGAGTAATTACATGAAATTAATCATCAACGAGAAACACATCAAACGCAACAAAACTATTGGCAACACGCTCAGTTTTGCCAGCCTGGGTGTGCTTGGCCTGGGTTTGTACCTGGCCTGGACCGGCACCGGAGACCTGACCAAGACGATTTATTCTTACCTCTGCCTGATCATTGGCTTCATCATGACAAGATTTGGGATCTTTTTTATGTCCACCTACGGACAATCCCCCCGCTATGACGAAATTTTGAAGCAATCTTTCGAAAAATTACGCAACGAATACACCTATTACGTTTATTCAAGCCCGGTTCCCCTGCTTTTAGCCGGTCCTTGCCGCCTGTGGCTGCCAATTTTGGTGACCAGCACGGGCAATATCAGTTACAGCGACGGTAAATGGAAACATACCGGAGTCAACTTTATCAAGCGCATGATGGGTCAGGAAACCCTGATCAATCCTGAAAAAGATGTTGCTGATGCCTCTGCGGCGCTTCAAAAACACTTGGCAGAAAAGGGTATCCCTTACGAAAACCAGCCTGAAATTCAACCGGTGTTGGTAATCCTGCTCCAAAAAACGATCATTGGAGATGTCTCTGAAGCCCCCTATCCCGTGATTCCGATCACTGAGTTAAAACGTTTCATCCGTCGAAAAGATCGGGAGGAATGTGAAAACCCCATCAGCCCTGAAGATTCTGCCGCTTTAATTGCAGCTCTGGAAACTGGCAAAAAAGAATAGTACAAAATAAAATGCCTATATTGAAAAAGCAGCCACTTACGAGGCTGCTTTTTTTGCTGTAGAAATTTGTTATTTTTTTGTGCTTGGTTTCTTGACGGTGGTGTATTCCATCAGCTTTTGAACTTCACGCTCCGTCAGATAGCGCCATTCACCTGAACGGAGTTTGCCCAATTTAAGCGGTCCAATGCGGACTCTTTTGATTTTGCCGACGGGCATCCCAATTCTGGATCCCACTTTTCGGATTTGCCGTTTTTTGCCTTCTTTGAGGGTGATCCTGAGCCAGGTACCGTTATTGGCGTTGTTGATCACTTCCACCTTGGCAGGTAAGGTGCGATAGCCATCTTCCATGACGACTCCACGCCGCCAAATATCCAACTGCTCCTGGTCGGGTTGGGTAATTACGAAGACTTCGTATTCTTTTTCATGCTCGTAGCGCGGATGGGTCAAACGATTGGCCATTTTGCCATCGTTAGTCATCAGGATCAGCCCTTCGCTGTCCAAATCCAATCTTCCGACCGCAAAAAGTGGTTCAGAAATACCGATCAAATCATTGACTGTAGGTCTGGGATGGTTCAAATCGATGTCTGACAGATATCCTTTGGGTTTATTCAAAGCGATATAAATTTTCTCGATGGTCTTGCGAATAAGCTTTCCATCAACTGAGATTGAATCTTTGGCTGGGTCAGCCTGGTCACCCAAATGGATGACTTTGCCGTTTACTTTGACCCTGCCGGCTTCAATTAGCTTTTCACATGCTCGCCGCGAACCATAGCCTGCCGCAGCAAGTACTTTTTGTACACGTTCTTGTGCCATTAATCTTTCAATAACTTTCTGTCTTCTGCTTCAGCGTCGGATTGCCCGCCAAATAAGGACTCAAAATCAATTTCAGGTAGCTGGTCCAAACTCTCCAGACCGAAATGTTGGTAAAAATCAGGGCTTAAGCCGTAAAGTATCGGCCGTCCGGGAGCTTCTGAACGCCCCAATTCTTCTATCAAACCTTTAGCCAATAAGCTCTTGATCACGCCATCGCTGTTCACGCCGCGGATGCTGTCGATTTCGGGACGGGTGGTGGGCTGCTTGTAAGCGATGATTGCCAGCGCTTCAAGCGCGGCCTGGGTAAGCCGTGATGTGACTTCAAGCCCCAAAAATGTTTCGATGTCAGCCGCATATTCAGGAGCGGTTATGAGTTGGAATTGGCCTTTGATTTCCTGCAGACGGATACCGTGCCTGTCACTATAGTGACTTCGAATCTCAGCCAAGGCGTTTTCGATTTCTTTTTTCTTTATACCAGTCACCTGTCCCAACTGATCGATGCTGGTTAAGCCAGGAGCGGCAAACAACAAAGCCTCGATGCGTTTGGCGGAGTCCATCCCATTATTTCTCTCGTTACTGTTTTCAGACATGCTATAATTCTTCCTGTCAAAAGGTCGTTTGATTATACCCTACTACGACCTGATTTTTTATTAGATAAAGGATAACAATGCGAGCACTCATCACTGGAGCGGCGGGTTTCCTCGGCTCCCACCTGACCGACAAACTACTATCTGAAGGCTTTGAAGTTATTGGTTTAGACAACTTCATCACAGGGAA
>JAQVUC010000307.1 GCA_028699715.1 Anaerolineaceae bacterium
ATGGGCTTTTGTTCGCTTCTCGCGCCAGGTTAAAAATGGAACTGATCAGGGGTGTGCCGAGGTGATTCACTTTCACATCCGGGCGATGGGTAAAAGCATATTCTTTCGTCGCTTCAGCGATGCCCTCTTCATTGCCGATAACCACAATTTCCACCTCTTCACCCAGCGCTTTCCAGGAACGCAGTGCGTTATGCTGGATCAGGCTGGTAAATGGATCAACAAAGGGCTTTGGAGCCGTGAACAGGGTCAATAATGGGGTCATTTTTTGCCTTCCACTGGCAGCCAGGTTTGATCCGGGTTTAGTTTTGTCAGCAATTTACGTTTAAACATACCCGCTTTGCGTTTGAAGGCCACATGATGTTCTGGTTGGACGATATGGTTGACAGGCTCATCAGATGCTTTGGCTAAGACTGTCAGGTACAGGTCGAGCGTTCTTGAACGGGGCATTCCGTGTTTACGGAACAGAACCACTTTGAAACCTGCCTGTCTGAGCATTTCTTTGAGCGTGTGCTGGCTAAAACAAGACAGGTGAGCCAGCTCGTAGGAATCATGCGCGTAGAAGTTAGGCACTTCTATTAAGAGGTTCCCGTCCGACGCCAACAATTGCTCACGGATTTTGAGCAGAACCTGGATGGGGTTTTCAAGATGCTCCAAAACGTGCATTAAGGTGACCAGATTAAAGCCTTCCGGGCTGCTCTCAAGCAGCTGTTCGATCGAACTAAACATGGCAATGTTTTTCTGTTCCGCCAAAGCGCGATAGGCATTGCCGGGTTCCACACCGACAACTTCCGCCTGAAATTCCTTCCTGAAGGTGTCAAGCAAAAGTCCCGAGGAGGCCCCGATATCCAAAATGCGACCAAAATGGGTATAGACATGCTCTTTCAACCAGGTGGACTGGTTGAGGGCGCGTTGATTTTGCTGGAAAAGGTCCTTGGAGGTTGGCTCTTCGTTTGCCTGATAGATCTTGCGGTAGGTTTCCTGATAAAAATCGGGGTCAGCCGCCTGGCTTTGGCGCGCGTCCTGAAAAACAAAGCCGCAATCCTGGCAGAGGAAGTAGTCCACCGGGAAACCAAAAGACTGTGTTTTTTCAAATAAGCGCGTCTTGCTGCTGCCGCAAAGTGGACAAAGCGCCTGTTCTAACTCCTTGCGCGTAGCATTATCGGTTTGTTTCTGCCCCGGGTCAGCCAATGCCTGGGCGCGCTGGTCGGTATCATAAAGGTTCTTGTGCTTGATTTCCGCTACCTCCTGCTGCCATTCGGGATGTTTTTCGTTTTGCTCAAGCAGTTCCTGCAGGTTGAAATCATCCCGACCGCCAAAAGCGGCGTAGACTTCGTTTGCCAATTGCAGGTCTTGTTGGGTATCAACCGTGAAGCGTAAATGTCCCATGTCAGGCTGATGGTCAACCAGAACCACGTTAAAGCGGCCTTCGCTTTCATAGAGATAGGGCATGACATGTTCGCGTTGGTAGGGCTGGTCAGCTTCCTTCCAGGCTCTTTCCAGTGCGGCCATCGAGCATACTTCGGTGTCCATGCCGATTGGAGTGGTCCGTTCAAATGGTGGCGGCAGGCGGTTGGCTGCAAAATCAGCTTTATTATCCAGAAAAGCCTGAATGACCCGATCGATCTCAGCTGGGTCAATCATAGGGCAATCGGCCGTGATCCTGATAATTACATCCGCTTCAGTCAATTTTGCCGCCTGGTAAAAGCGGTCCAGGACGTCATAAAGACTTCCGCGATAGCAAGCCACGCCCCGCTCCTGGCAAAATTGCTCAATTGCATCATCGATCGCATCGCCAGTCGTAGCGACAATAGTTTCATCAATGATCCGTGCCTGGCTCACCCTTTTGAGCACTCGCGCGAGCATTGGCTTACCTTCAATGGGTAAGAGTACCTTCCCCGGGAGGCGGCTGGAGCTCAATCTGGCTTGAATGATGGCAACTATCTTCAACTTGTTCCTTTTCTATTCAGCCGGCAGAGGGTCGACCGACATGGAAGCAATGCTGGTGTCAAAATCGCTTAAATTTACCGCCATGTTGGCTGGTGTGGTGACAAAAACTGACAACCAGAGCTGACCTTCGGCTTTGAAGAGGTAGGCAGCCCAGGCATTGTCTTCCTTGGAATAGGTGAAACGAGTCACGTCACGTCCACCCAGGGACAAAGAATCCTGGTCCACCTGGGTGCTATCGCCCTCCCTGAGCTTTTCAAGGGCAATGGCGATAGCGCTAATAGGCAGGTTTGCCAAGGTCTTATTCCTGATCACGATCAATCGGGTGGGATAAACCGCCGGAGAGCCGCTGTCATATCCGTACCAGGCGATATTGTCTTCGAGATTATGCACCAAATCGCCGGCAAAACCTTCAGATGAACCAATCAGGTTCGTGATCGTTTCAATAATGTTTGGGAGCTCCTCTTTGACATCTTCGGCCACATAGGTGGGCGGCAGCATGATGCGCATGCCAATGCCATAATAGAGCTGCATGCTGTTGTCAGGTGTGGCGGTTGCCTCTGGCGTGTCAGTTTTCTTTGAAAAAGGCAGCGTGCATGACAGCGAAACCAACACAAGGGTCATTAAAATCAGAATCAGTTTTTTATTCATGCTTTTTTCCTTACTAAGGCAGCATCTGCTGATAACATTCCAGCAGGATCTGTTTGTTTTTTTGCCAGTCGGCTTTGTTTACAGCCATTTTCCTGGCCTCGCTAGCCATCTCCGCAAGGGAGTGGTAGGAAATCGTTAAAATCGTATCAGCCAAAGCCTGGA
>JAQVUC010000308.1 GCA_028699715.1 Anaerolineaceae bacterium
TAGAGGACGATATTTTTATTTATGACCGGGAGAAAGAGCAGGCTATAAAGATCCCCAAAATCGATAGTGAAATAACTGAGTATTCCGGAGATCCGAGTATTTCCGGAGATGGTCGTTATATCACGTACCATGCTTACCGCCGTGCTGATGGAGGGGTTTGGTTTTCCGATATTGTTGTTTATGATTTGGATTCAGGAAAATTCAAAATTGCAACAAGAGGTTTTGATGGAGAGATAGATTCTAATTCAGAATATCCTGTCATTTCAGCTGATGGACGCTTTGTCGCTTTTCAGTCGCAAGTAAGCGACCTGGTTGTGGACGATACAAACGGCACAAGAGATGTCTTTGTGTACATGAACGAACTCTTTGGAATGGAAAAAAACGAAATCTACCTGCCAATGATCCTTAAATAGATAGAACAAACTTTGGTTTTATGGTAAAGAGGCTGTCCTAAATAAGTTTGCTGCCTTCGACAAAACATAGAGGAGAACCTTTCGACTATCAGGAAAAACATTAATCACCATTGGCTAAGCTAACTCGTTTAGAGGTTGTTTGCCTATAGCAGCAATCCAGAGACTAGTCACCCATCAAGGGACTTGACTCACAAACGAGAACAAAAAAGAACACCGCGTAAAGTAGAAAATTTTCTACCTTGCGCGGTCTCTTTTTGCTCTATCAATTTTAAGAATTAGCAAAAATGGGGCGTCAAAAAGACTCAATTTGGGCAAGCAAAGGAAAACTTTTCTAATTCTTGTCAGGATTCTCAAAATCCAAAGCAGTACTTCTGCTCAATGATGGCCGGCTGATCGTCATGTTGCGAAAGGATGGTCAAATTATCCACCGGGAAGCTCCACCGCAAATCTTTTGTTTTCAAAAAATTTATCAGCTCTGCCAGGCGGCACCAACTGCGCTCTTCCATTGAAAGCGTGATATGCGGCTCCCAGCTGGAAGGGGCATAAAGTAAAGAGGGGTTTTCACAGTAGGGAATCAAGCGCTCCCAAAGTAATTGATGCACTTGCGTTAACTGAGGCGTTTTCACGATCCGTAAATAAACCACCGGTTCCTGCCCTGAAAACCAGGTCACGATATCTGTCTGGACTTGCAGCAGTGTTTTGCTCTGGCAGACCTCTTCCAGGATATTTTCGTATCCTTCCCTGTAATCATCCCCAAGCTGCCAGGTAAAATGAGGCAGCGGAGTCTGATAAATATGATTGTAGCCAAACTTGTTTTCTAACTCACCCCAGATGTTCAGGATGGCTTGATAATATGGCTCTGGCAGGAGGGACACAAAGGCTTTCATGAGCTTTTGTAGAATATTATCACAGAGATTCAGACTTCTACTCTAAATAACTCAGTTTATGAAGTCGTGATATTATCTCAGCATGGATTTTAATACCGTCTCAGGACCAAAAGAGCAGCCTCCCAAGCTTAGCGCTGAGGCTCAAACACAGCTGCACAGCGAGAGTTTGACCACCCGCTTTTGGGAGAGATTTAAGGAATTAGGCTTTTTCCCTGCCCTGGTCCGTGCCGCCACCTTGATTGTTACCATTCTGGTGATGCTGAGCATTGTTTGGGTCCTGAAACGTTTTTACGTTAACGCGGACGGCAGCATGGTCACCCAGTTGCAAATCCCAAACGCGGCCCAAACGCTGCTGGAGGACAATCTTTTGGCGCCGCCATTGCTGGCCAATCTCCCCCAGGATGAGGACCCGGCCCTCCGCCGTCAGACCTCGCTTGACACAGTCCTGCCGCTGCGCAGCCGCTCCACCATCAGCACCTACACGGTTGAACCAGGCGACAACCTCTTTTCTGTTGCCACGCGTTTCAACCTTCAACCAGAAACTGTGCTGTGGAGCAACCGTTACAACATTGGCGATGACCCGCACATGATTTACCCGGGGCAGCAGTTGGTCATTCTGCCGGTGGACGGCACCATGCACATCTGGAGCGCTGGAGAAGGCTTGAATGGTGTAGCGGAGTTTTACAAAGTTACGCCTGAAATCATCATCAATTACCCCGGCAACAATCTGAGCATGGCTACCATTGGCGATCTTGCAGCCCCAAACATTGAACCCGGCACGCAGCTGATCATCCCAGGCGGCAAAGGCGAATATTCTGATTGGCGCATTCCCCGCATCACCCGTGAAGACCCAGCCACAGCCCTCAACGTGGGACCAGGCGCTTGCCCCGATAGTTACGATGGTGTCCTCGGCACGCTCAACTTCCGCTGGCCGGTCAGTGAGCGCACCCTCACTGGGTACGATTACGCCCCCTCCGCCAACCATTATGGCATTGATATTGGCGGTTCTATTGGCGACCCGGTCTCAACAGTTGATAACGGCGTGGTCGTCTATGCCGGCTGGAACGACTGGGGTTACGGCAACATGATCGTGGTTGACCATGGCGAGGGCTGGCAGTCGCTTTATGCCCATCTGAGCACGGTTGAAGTCACCTGCGGACAGGAAGTCTACAGCGGTGATCGCATTGGAACGGTTGGCGATACAGGCCTGGCGGATGGACCTCACCTTCATTTTGAACTGCGCAATGACGAGTACGGGCGCGTTAACCCCTGGGACTTTTTGCAATGAAAAAACTCACAACTTTGCTCCTGTTCCTGCTCACGCTCCTGCTCCTCCCGGCCTGCCAGGCCTTTATGCCCAGCCCCACGCTCACTCCTTCCGCAACCGCAACCAAAACCTCGACGCCAATACCGACCGCCACCAAAACACAAACCCCAACAGCAACTCAAACCTC
>JAQVUC010000309.1 GCA_028699715.1 Anaerolineaceae bacterium
GCGATCGGGATCACCAACCTCTTGCCTATTCCAGCGCTTGATGGTGGACAAATCCTTTTCCTGCTGATTGAAGCTGTCACCCGCAAACGCATACCGGATAAAGTTGCGCTTATTATCAACAATCTGTTTTTCTATGCCCTGATCCTTTTGATGATTTTCATCACCATACAGGATTTTCGCAATCCGATATTAACTCCCTAGAAGGTAAGAATGAATTCCGCAAACTCGATCAACGACCTGATCAATGCCTTGATGGACATGGAACACCAGTTCCCTGCCAAACTGCTCTACCAATTTTCAGATCTGGGATCACACGAGCAAAAAACCTTAGCCAAAGTCTGGCTGGATGTGCCGCTTCAACGCCGGCGAACATTTTTGCAGGATTTAGCTGCCTTGGCAGAAATTGATCCAATCCTGATGTTTGAAAACGTTGCTCGCGTAGCCTTGGGTGATGAAGACGCGCAGGTTCAAATCTCCGCCATCGACCTGCTTTTTGACGCGGAAGACTGCCACCTCATCCCAACTTATTTGCGTCTGCTGGGAGATGTAGATCGTGATGAGGTCATGCGAGCGGCCGTGGCCAACGCGCTCGGTCCCTACATTTTCATGGGCGAAATTGACAAACTCCCTCAGGAAGTACAAACAAAAATCGAAGAAAGCCTGCTGCAGACCTATCACAATGACCAGAGCGATTTGGTCCGCAGGCGGTCACTTGAAGCTTTGGGCTACTCCAGCCGGGAGGAGATCCCCCCGCTTTTGCAGCAGGCAGCAGCCATGCAGGACGAACTCTGGGTGGAAAGCGCCATGTTTGCCATGGGTCGCTCAGCCGATGACCGTTGGGAATCTTTTGTGATCGAAAACCTTGACCACGAAAACCTGGCCATCCGCATCCAGGCTGTTCACGCCGCCGGAGAACTTCTGCTCAAGAAAGCCCGCCGTTACCTGCTGCGTGAAGTGGATGACGCGGACGACGAAATTCTACGCCGCGAAATGATCTGGGCTTTGGCTCAAATCGGCGGTGAGGGAGTTGAAAGAAAATTTGAAAATCTTCTGGCTTTGGAAGAAGACGAAGAAGAGATCTCATTTATTGAAGAAGCATTGGAAATGCTCAATTTCACCGATGGCGACAACAGCTTGGATTTGCTTTCAGTTCCTTGGGAAGATCAAAAAATCAGCTGTGATCTTGATGAACTTGAAGACGATGATCACGAATACGAAGTTGATGATGAGTTCGAGGATTTCGGTGAAAACCGATTTGATGATGAAGAATGGCAGCGCTATGTCGCTGATGATGACACCGAAGATGAGGATGATGAGTATAGCTTCGGTGATTATGATGAAGACCGCTTTGTTTAAGTGAGCAGTTTCGACGATGACAGAGTCAAATAAGGATAAAACTCGTTTGCATGCTTTTGTCAGTGGTGATGTCCAGGGAGTTGGCTACCGCTACTTTGCTTTGAACGCCGCTCACGAACAGGGCTTGGTGGGATGGGTGCGTAACTTATCTGATGGTTCTGTTGAAGTGGTTGTGGAAGGGAAGCAGCCAAACGCTGAAGCCTATCTAGCTCTTTTACGGCAAGGACCCCGTTCGGGTCGGGTTGAAAACGTCAGATATGCCTGGTATCCGTGGCGGGGTGAGTTTGACCGCTTTGAAATAAAATTCTAAAAAAGTGATACTAAAAAAGCTTTCCAATCGGAAAGCTTTTTTTCTACTTGGAATCCAGCTCTTGAGCCAGAAGGATCTGCTTTTTCCAGGGCGGTAAATTGCTGTCATCAATCAAGATAGCTTTCAGTTCGTAAACCTGATCGCGAAGCATGGCTGCCCGTTCAAATTCCAATTCTTTGGCGGCCGCGCGCATCTGATTTTCCATCTCGTTGATCAGCCGTTTTAACTCACGCTGCTGCATGCTGGCGGCCAGTTCCCGCGCGCTGCGAGGCTTCTTACCATCTTCTTCAGACACATTAGCCAGGCGTTCTGTAATGTCGTGCACAGCCTTGGTGATACCAACGGGAGAGATGTTGTGCTTGATGTTGTAGTCATCCTGGATCTTGCGCCGGCGGTTGGTCTCATTAATTGCCCGTTTCATCGAATCTGTCATCTTATCGGCGTAGAGGATCACTTTTCCGTTGATGTGGCGGGCTGCCCGCCCAAAGTTCTGCACCAGGGCTGTGGTCGAACGCAAAAAACCTTCCTTATCCGCATCCAAAATTGCTACCAAAGAAACTTCAGGCAGATCGAGCCCTTCCCTCAGCAAGTTGATGCCGACCACGATATCAAATATTCCTCTGCGCAAGTCTCGCAGGATCCCGACTCGCTCCAGCGTATCCACTTCTGAGTGCAAATACTGCACCTTGAAGCCAGATTCCTGCAGGTAATCAGCCATGTCTTCTGCCATTCGCTTGGTCAGGGTGGTCACCAGGGCACGTTGACCTACATCGACCCGGGCTCTCAGTTCCGCGATCAGATCATCGATCTGCCCCTTGGTTGGTCTGACTTCTACCTGTGGATCCAGCAAGCCCGTCGGTCTGATGACTTGCTCCACCACCTGGTCCGCTTTTTCCATCTCGTAGGGACCAGGAGTAGCGCTGGTATAGAGTGTCATGCCCATCATCTTCTCAAATTCTGAAAACTTAAGTGGGCGGTTGTCCTTTGCTGAGGGAAGCCTGAAGCCATAGTCAACCAAAATATCCTTACGAGCGCGGTCTCCGTTATACATCCCGCGCAGCTGGGGCACCATCATATGTGAT
>JAQVUC010000014.1 GCA_028699715.1 Anaerolineaceae bacterium
GCTTTCCTGAGCCTGATGGTTTACAACCCTGACACTCCAACAGCAGAAATAGCCGCAAATATCGTTGATACCTATGTCTCCCAGGATCAGCGTATTGTGGATGACCAGGCCAGAGCAGAATTTTTGTCTCAAAACTCTAGTGGGGGCGGCTGGTTTGTCATCCGCATGAGCGCGGAGCAATTAGCCAACCAGTTGGAGCAAAACATCACTCTGACGGCGGTAAACCTGGAAAACTTCCAGGGGCTGCTGGACTCAGTCAATCAATTCGCGTACTACTTGCAGGGCTTGGACCAACGCGTGGTCGCCCAGGCCAGGAACTACACCCAATCTTACACGTCCATTTTCGGTAGCAATCTGCCCCCCTCCTTTATCGACCTGGGGCATTTTGTCCAGTTGATTTACAAGAACAGCAAGGATGCCAATGTACGCCAGGCAGCTGAAGGTGTCATTGCTGCTTTGAACAATGTCATCGTGGCTGAAAAACACGGCCCTTCAAAACCTGGCTCTACTGGTGTAGCCATTTACTTCCCTAACTCACAGCTCTACTCAACCTCAACCACAGGCATGGCGTCTTACACAACCATTGCCGACAGTTTCAGCCGCTACTCGGTTTGGGATGATTTCCTGGGCTTCCACTATGCAGGCCGCCAATTCCAACCCAGTGCTACTGAACCAATAGCGATCGAGCGCGCCAGCCAGATCCCCGGACTTGGCAACATCCAGGTTGGTGAAATAACCGCCTCCGCCAATACGGTCAGTCCGGATGGGTCGGTTGAACTGAGCTCTGTCATCTCAGGCGATAACATCGGCTACATCTATCTCTTTACCGGTCTCTTTGATACGGCTTCCAACAGTATCTATGTGGTGGACACAGATTACCTGGAAAGCCCCCAAACGGCCTCAGAAGCTGGCGTTTATTACCCGGTCTGGCCTGACGCGGAACAATTCAGACTCAACTTTCCGTTTGACCCAATCCTCTTTGTTATCACTGACGGCAGCCAGGAGGCTATAGCCCTCTTCAATCCACAGGACTATGGTGCCGATCCGGCTCAGGCCATTTACGCTGTGGATGGGACCTATACCTTTGCGAACTCTGGTGAAACCCGCACCGCCCAGCTGCTCTTCAAGGATGGCATGCTCTATCAGATTTTTGGTTATGTTGGCAGCGATACCACCGGCGCGCCCTCTGAGATCACGCCCAATATCGGCGACAGCTTCACGGTCAGCCGGCGCTGGCTGGACCTGGACCAGGCTGGCAACGTAACCGGCATCACCAACGATGCTGGCGATACCATCACCTTCACCGGCGCGCCCATCAGCTGGGATACCCGCCAGTTACCTGACGGCGACTATCTGGTTGGTTTCCTGGTGGCGGATTTGGACGGTAACATCACCCCCGCCTATACCCAGATCACTGTTAGATAATCTATCCTTTATTACACAAAAGACCTGCAAAGCAGGTCTTTTTTTGTTAGCAACGATCTTACAAATCAGATAGCCAGAGCGACGATCAAAATCCAAAAGATCAAGGAAAAGAAATTTGACCATTCTGAGATGGCAAATTTCCAAACGCGTGGTCTTTCCAAGCCCTCGGTTGAAAGCGTTTCGCGATCTTCTTTGCGTACGGACCACATCAAGCCCAAGAAAATTCCAAAAGCCAAGACCGGGATTGCGCCAACCAAACCAACCCAGCGGGGTAAAAGAGCAGCTTCGTTTTGCTGTAGGATGATTGCTACGGAAAAGAACGAAACCATCAACAGGCCAGCCCTGAAAAATGTAACGGCTGAAACCATGTGCCCTTTCATCTTGTTCATCGGAAACACACCTACCATCAGAAGTGCCAGCCCGGTTATGACCCCAAACAATAAGCCTACTTTAGCCCAAAATCCAGGCAAAAGCAAGCCCAGCGAGCTAAAGCCAATAACAATACAAAGCCCGGCCAAAATCATGCCCGCGTTGAAAACCCAGGCTAATTTCGAGACGCCCACTTCGCCTAATTCAGAAATGTAGTGGTTGAGGAAAGAAAATTTCTCTCCTTTTGTGCCTTGATAGACCAGACCAGGAATGATCACTGCGAGTATCCCAATGAGCACCCCACCCAGGCCGGCAAGTTTAAAAGTTGTTGGGTTTAAAAGAAATTCCATCTCTGCTCTCTGCTTGGTTTATTATTCTTTACAATGATACCTTCTTGGTTAGAAAATTCAAATAATTAAAACAAATAGCTTATTAATCCTAATCCAGATACCCGGCAGTCGATTTGGCTTTATCTTTAATCACAAAATGACGGCGCTCAAAGTCGATCACCTGCTCACTTTTTAATTTACTCAATTCTTTAGACATAGCCGTGCGCTCCACATGCAGATAATCAGCCAACTGCTGCCGATTAAAGGGGATCTCAAAACTCAGACTGCCCGCTTTGCGGCTCTGAGCGGAAAGGTAAGAAAGCAATTTCTCCTGGGTTGTGCGCTTGGACATATGGCTGATTTTTTCGTTCAACTGAATGTTCTTTTGAGCTAATTCCGCCACCAGGTTCCGGATCAGTCTGTGGTGAAAATCACAGGCTTTGGTGCAAGTGCTCAAAACTCTTCTCATGTCCAGGAACAGGATGCGGCTGTCTTCTGCGGCAACCGCTGTGACGGTTGAAAGCATCGGACCACTTGCCGCAAAGGTTTCTCCGAATATGCCCCCTGGTCTGATTTCGGTCATCATGGTCTTGTTTCCCCAGTGATCTTCATTGAATACATGAACTTTGCCTGAGATCACTAATCCAATCGCATCAATCTGGTCCCCAAAACGGTATAAATACTCGTTTTTGAAGAAGTCGCGTTCATAGCCAGCCAGGCATTGCAATAAAAACATGATTTCTGATGGTTCAATTCCATCAAACAATTTTGACTCTTTAAAAACCGACATAGAAGCGTCCATGATCCAACCTTTTGTGGTATTTACCACGTTTTATTTTTTTCTATTGTAGTATACTGACGCTGAAACAGCAATCGAGGAGTAAGAAAAATGATTGAAAAAGTCTACAACATGAGCACCCGCACTGACTACGTTATTGAGCCAGTCATCAAAGACGACTACGTGCATTATATGCACATGGTTTTGCACAAAGGCCAGGCCCTGCCAACTCATTACACAAACGCCAATATTTACATGACGGTTGTGACAGGAACCCTGACCCTCTCGCTTTCCGATGAGGAATTTAAAGTCTACCCCAGCGGCAGCATTATCAATATCCCCTTCAGGATCAAAATGATTGCCCAAAACGAGCACGATGAAATTTTGGAGCTGTTCGTGGTCAAAACCCCTGCGCCTGGCAGCGAAATTTACAAATAAACCTGAACCTGAATTCATGAGCCCTTTGCAAAAGGGCTTTTTGTTTTAAGCTTTCAGTCACAATCCCATCGAATGACTTATAATCAATAGGCATAATTTAATCAGGAGAAAATCATGAAAATCTCACTAACCGGCATTAAGCCTACCGGCAATATTCACATCGGCAACTATTTTGGCGCCATCAAACCAGCCCTTGCGCTGACTGAAAAGTTTTTTGGTGTCTACTTTGTGGCCGATTTGCACGCCTTGAACAGCAACCCGACCCCCAAAGAACTTCAGCAATTGATTTATGCAGTTGCCGCGACCTGGATTGCTTTTGGGCTGGATACCGAGAAAGCGATTTTCTTCCGTCAATCAGACATTCACGAAATCCCTGAATTGACAAGCATCCTCTCGGCTGTCACCCCCAAAGGTTTAATGAACCGCGCCCATGCTTATAAGGCTGTGCTGGATAAAAACGCTGAGAGCGGGCGCGACCCGGACGACGGCGTAAACATGGGGCTCTATACCTACCCCATCCTGATGGCGGCTGACATTTTGCTTTACAACTCTGATGTGGTGCCCGTCGGTATGGATCAAAGGCAGCATGTTGAAATCGCTCGCGATATCGCTGAGAACCTGAACCGCATTTACGGTAAAACCTTGAAACTCCCCGAAGGTCTGATTGCTGAAGACGTTCAGTCCATTCCCGGCATCGACGGCCGCAAGATGAGTAAAAGCTATAACAACACTCTTCCCGTATTTGTGCCGGAAAAAGAACTGCGCAAGCAGGTCATGCGTATCGTCACCGATAGCACCCCACCGGAAGAACCAAAAAATCCAGAGACCTGCAACCTCTTCCAAATCTACAAATTCTTTGGCACAGCCGAGCGGGTTGAAGAGGTGCGCCAGCTCTACCTGAATGGCGGGCTTGCTTATGGAGCCCTGAAACAGGAGCTTTTTGAGAACATGTTAAAAGCCTTCCAGCCGGCACGGGAGAGGTTCAACTACCTGATGGAAAACAAATCAGAAATAGACCAAATCCTCACCCAAGGCGCTGAAAAAGCCCGCGAACTCGGCCGGCCGGTGCTTGCCCGGGTGCGCAAAGCAGTAGGTATCGATAAATAAATGGCGACAAAGATCCCTTCAACGGATCAAGCAATTTTAGAGCCAGCTCTTCGTTCAAAACTTAGCAGCCGCGCCATCAATCTCACCTTGATCGCCAATCTGATCCTGGCAATTTTGAAGGTCAGTGTGGGTATCCTGGCCCATTCCTCAGCTTTACTTGCGGATGGAATTAACTCCTCTTCGGATGTGATCTATAACGCGGTTGTCTCGATTTTTATCAGGGCAGCCAAAAAACCCGCCGATGACGAACATCCTTACGGGCACTCTCAATTCGAAAGCGTGGGCGCGCTGATTGTCAGCGCTTTTATTATCACAGCCGCCTTCACCATTTTTTGGACCTCCGTGCAGTCTCTGGTTGAATATCTGCAAGGCAACAGCGAATTTTCATCTAGCAGCCATTTTGCTCTCTACGCGGCCCTCTTTACCGTAGGTCTCAAAACCGTTCTGTATTTTTATACGCGTGGGTTGGGGAAGAAAACCAACAACCCTTCTGTTATGGCCATTACCCTGGACCATCGCAACGATATTTTTTCTGCCAGCGCGGTTGTGGCCGGCACACTGATGACCCAATTGGGCTATCCCTGGGCGGATCCCCTGGCGGGAGCGGTGGTCGCGATTGTCTTCCTTTTGTCCGGCATCGAGATCCTGCGTGACACAGTCGACATCCTGATGGATACCGTCCCCGGCAAAGCACTGGATAACGAGATCCGTCAACTTCTGCAGGATATTCCCGGATTGGAAGACATTGAGAAAATCCAGGCACATCGCTTTGGACAGTATCTGGTCATAAATCTAACCATTTTCGTGGCTGGCAATATCAGCGTAAATGAAGGTGACCGCATCGCGGATAATGTTGAAACAAAGTTATTGGACAATGTTGATTATATAAGGGCTGTTCACGTTCACTTTCATCCAAAACCCGGTTCGTAAAAGCATCGTGCTGAACGCTAAAAAGAATTTGATATCATTATTCAAAGCTGAACATTAATTATAAGGAGAGTGATAATGAACAATTTTGAATTTTATAACCCCACCAAAATTATTTTTGGGCAGGGAAGCATTTCCAAAATCAAAAAACTGATCCCCAAAAAATCCCGCGTGCTGATGCTCTATGGTGGCGGTTCCATAAAGAAAAATGGCGTCTACCTCCAGGTGGCAGACGCTCTCCGTAAACATGAATTATTTGAATTCGGTGGAATCGAATCTAATCCGGATTATTCAACCTTGATGAAAGCGGTCAAATTGGTCAAAAAGAACAAGATCGACTTTCTGCTTGCTGTGGGCGGCGGCTCGGTCATTGACGGAACAAAGTTTGTCGCAGTTGCCTCACGCTACCAAGGCGAAGACCCCTGGGATATCCTCTCGCAAGGACTTGGAAAAAGCATCAAAAAAGCTTTGCCCATTGGTGTTGTGCTGACCCTGCCGGCAACTGGCAGCGAGATGAACCGCAACAGCGTGATCTCCAACCGTAAAAAGGACCTAAAACTCTCCTTTGGCAGCGAAAAAGTGTTTCCAAAATTCTCGATCCTTGACCCCAAAGTGACTTATTCCTTACCGCAAGATCAAATCCGCAACGGGTTGGTTGATGCTTATGTGCACATATTGGAACAATATCTGACCTATCCTGTAGGCGCTGTGGTTCAGGACCGCCAGGCTGAAGCCCTGCTGATGACCATTCACGAAATTGCCCCCAAAGCGCTACAGACCGACCCGCCCGACTATGACGCCCGCGCGAACTACATGTGGGTCTGCAGCAACGCGCTCAATCACCTGATTGGGGTAGGCGTGCCGCAAGATTGGGCCACGCACGGTATCGGGCACTCCCTGACCGCTCTTTACGGGCTGGCACACGCGGAATCACTGGCGGTGGTTTTGCCCTGGCTGCTCTGGTACAAACGCGAGCAGAAACAGGAAAAATTACTGCAATATGGCTATCGCATTTTGGATCAAAAAATGCAAAAATATTCTGAACGCATTGATCGCACCATCGAAGCCCTTTCCTCCTTCTTCCACAGCCTGGGTATGCCCACAACCCTGACTTCTTACGGGCTTGACCCGGATAAGGTCGCTGAAGAAGTGCAGGCTAACCTGGCAAAGCAAGACTTCAATCGGGGTGAGCATCGCGATATCAGCGCGGAAGACGCCGCGGCCATCCTTCGGCTCAGTCGATAAGCTAAATTGTAGATTAATAGCAAAATGACCCATGTCTATGGGTCATTTTTTCTTGGTTATTAAGGGGATTAGCCGATTGCTTTTTTAATCAACCTGGTTATTTCTGCCTCAACTTCGGCATTCCATTCAGTCAAGGCGTAGGAACTTGGCCAGATGGACCCTTCATCCAGCTGAGCGAGATCACTGAAGCCAAGTGTGTTGTAACGGCTGCCAAATTTATCCCCGTTTTGGAAAAAACAGAGCACCTTACCACCCTTGGCGTAAGCCGGCATGCCGTACCAAGTCCGGCATGTCAACTCCGGGAAATGATCCTTGACCAGCTTGTGCAGTTGGGTCGCGATTTGTCTGTTTGCATCTGACATCTCGTTGATTTTTTCGAGCACTTCCTGCTCAGACGCGGCCGCATTCTGCTTGGCTTTTAGCTCTTTTGCGCGCTGCTTCATGGCCTCTTTTTCGATTTTCGAGAAGCCTGATCCGGGAACGTCATCCGCTTCTTGTCTATTTTTTTGGTTCATGGTTCTTCCTTTCGGAATTGATTGGATAAAAAATCAATCCCTTATCAGGATTTTCATATAAAAGGACCTGACTTTCAAAAATTTGTAAAATCCAGGCAGGCAGATAGAAGTTTAGCGGGGATGAGATTAAAATGTCAGATTTTTTTGGGTTTTAACAAGTTTTGGAGAAGCGCAAAGCCCAATTTTCCAAGCATCAGCAAGTAGTAGACCCAGTTGAACAGGAAAAAATTGTCCTTGGAAAAGTGCTTGCGGTAATACAAAAAATAGGAGCGGTGCCATTGATAGATGCTCTGCCAGGGTTGAGCTTTGGACCCGCCTTTGCCAGCGTAGTGGAGGATGCGGCTCAGAGGCACATACATTATTTTCCAACCCAATTGCCTGGCTCGCAGGCAGTAGTCACTGTCTTCCTGGTAGGCAAAAAAGCGTTCGTCAAAGTCACCAACCTCCTGCCAGGTCTGGCGGCGGATAAACATGCACGAGCCTGAAACAGCCTTCACCTCAGCAATTTCGTCTTCTGGCAGCCAGGATTGCAGATAGCCGTTCAATTTTTTGCTCTTTGGAAACAGTTTGCCTAATTTGAAAAAGTAACCGATCACTTCCAGGGGCCGGGCCTCGCCACGGCGGGACTGCTTCTGAAAACTTCCGTCCGCATTAAGCACTTTGGGGATGCTGATTCCTACTTCAGGATGAGCCCGTAAATACTCCAGCTGAGGGTCAAAACAATTTTCAATCAGGAGCGTGTCTGGGTTGAGTAAAAGCAAAAATTCCCCTTGAGCCAGCCGCAACATCTGATTGCTTGGCTTGGTAAACCCTAAATTGCTTTGGTTGAGGATAAGTTGAACGTCTGGGAATTCAACCTGCAGCATCTCAACCGTGCCATCCCTGGAACCATTATCGGCGACGATGATTTCATAGTCCCCTTTAGGCGGGTATTGGTAAATAGAGTTCAGGCTATCTCTCAAAAAATCACGAGCGTCCAGTGTCAGAATGCAAATGGAAAGCTCAGTCACCTTCCTGCACCCCTTCTTTGTCATGATCCGGATCTTCTTTCTCAATGTCAAGTTCTTGAGTATCTTCTTTATCCAGTTTGGCAGCCACGATGTGATAATTAACCGCGTGCGTCAGGTGCGCCCCCAAAAAGACGATATAGCCACTAAGGTACATCCAGGTCATCAGAGCGATGATAGAAGAAAGTGAACCATAAACCGGTTCGTAACTGGTGAATCCAGTCGAAAGCGCCCAGGTCAGTGCGCGGGTAGCCAAATCCCATAGGCCGGCTGAAACGGCAGCGCCCAACAAACGAGCCCTGAACAAAATCGATTTGTTGCGGGGGATCCAGCTGTATAGTCCATAGAAAAGCAGGAGTTTGATGACAAGTGGCAGAGCCCAGCGCAGCCAGGCGTAAAGCTGTGTGTCAACCAGAAAAATACCATTAAAGTGAATATGCTCGATTGAAAAGAAGCTTTGGATCGTATCGATTGACAATGAGCCCAGAAACAAGACCACCATGATCAGGATGATCAGCATGGCCATGGCACGGCTCTGGATAAAGCTGGGATTGCGCCCTTTGGGAAAGGCGCGGTTGATATTCACGATAATTTTGTCAAACACATTGCTGGCTGACCAGAACAGCGAAAGCATCGCCACAACTGTGATGGCTCCCCGCTGCTCCAAGACACCCGTGATCAGGTTATTGATGAAGCTTGCTGATACCGGCACCAGCTGCTGGATCATCTCTAGCAATTTTATGCGCACCAGCTCCCGCTCCAGGAATATGGAGGCGATCGAAACAGCTGCCAGCAAGATGGGAAAAATCGAAAACAAAGCGTAGTAAGACAGGCTCGCGGCCGCTTCTGGACCGCGCATAATGGTGAAATTGTTGAAGGTGTGCCGGATGATCCCCAAGGTGCCGCCAGTGAGTTTATTTCCCTTGTAATAGGCTTTTTTCAGGAACTCACGCGCGCCCTTAAAGCGTTTTACGGTTCTGGTCAGAATATTTTTTGACCCTTCCTTCTTGTTTTGCATAACTTGATTATAAGCCAATCGGAATTTCTAAGAGGAGCTACTCAGCCAGATCTCCCCACCTTTTGCTAAAGCCGGGATCTTTATTTCAGTATTGGTTAGCGTTATTTGCTTGCCGCAAAACAAGCCAACTAAGTTGATGCTGCTGTCTGTTTCGACCCAGGGGCTGCGGAAGCTAAAGCCTTCTCTTATTTCACCACGGTTGGCAGTTACCAGAACTCGTTCTCCAGCAAGCAGACGTTGATAAATAATTATGTCCTCGTCCCAATAGAGGATTTGAAAACTGCCTTGGGCAAGGATTTGATTTTCTTTTCTCAGAGCGATAAGTTTTTGGTAGAAACTGAACAGGTCCACATCCCAAGTTGATTTATCCCAGGGGAAACAATTCCGCTGAGCAAAGCCAGCTTCATTTGACAGGCCAATTTCATCGCCGTAATAGACACAGGGCACGCCCGGGAAGGTGAATTGGATCATCACCGCCATGCGGATAAGCTCGTCATCACCCTTCAAAACACTGCCTAAACGTGAGGTATCGTGGCTGCCCAAAAGGTTGAACTGCTGCAGAGCCACAGCCCAGGGAATGGCAGCCAGATTGTCTTGCCAGGTCTTGACCAGCGTTTCGGTTGTAATCGGTTTTTCTGATACTAATTCCGCCTTACAGCGCAGCGCGTCCAGGCTGTATCCGCTCAGCCAATGCAGGGCAGGCTCGGTAAACCCGCTGTAATTCATCACCCCATCCCAGGCATCACCCTGCAGTTGCCCAACAGCTTCAAAGAAATTTTCTCCTATCAGATAACTTTGGGGATTGACTCTTTTTACTGCCTTGCGGATGGCAGGTAAAAGTTCAGCGTCGAGTTGATGTTCGTTATAACGCCCCAGCATGTTACCCACATCCACGCGCCAGCCATCAACGCTATAAGGCGGCAGCATCCAGGTGGCAAAAACACTGCTATCGCTCTCAAAAATCTCTGCTCTCATTAAAGGATCGCTGTAATTCAATTTTGGCAGGCTTCCAAACCCCATCCAGGAGACATAGTCATTATCGTTCCCAAAGAAAAAGCCACTCCGCTTAGGACTTTCGGGATCCTTGCGCGCTTCCTGGAACCAGGGGTGACCAGCCCCGCAATGGTTAGGGACAATATCCAGAATAACACGCATATCCAAGGCCTTGATGGCCTTGCTCAGCGAAACAAAGGCTTCATTACCACCCAAAGTTGGGTCCACATTGCGGAAATCAGCCACATCATAGCGATGGTTGGTATAGGCAGTAAAAATCGGGTTCAGATACAGAGCGTTGACGCCCAGCTTTTGAAGGTGCGCCAGATTATCCTCAATCCCTTTGAGATCGCCGCCGTAAAAAGGAAAGACCTTGCGGTTTTCCTCAACTGCCTGACCCCAGGGGTGAGTCTTGCGGCTGTAACCGGGGTAGGCTTCAATTGGTCCGTTTGGATCATTGGAGGGATCGCCATTGGCAAAGCGGTCAGGGAAAATCTGATAGAAAACTGAGTTGCTCAACCAGGGAATTTCAGGAAAATTTGCCAAAAGTTTGAAATCAAACAGACCAAAGGGCACCTGGCCGCTCACCCCGGCAGCGTTCAGCCACCAAATCTGCCCATCAGCCTGGATGGCAAAGCGGTAAAGCACACGGGGTTCGTTGACCAAGAGCTCAGCTTCCCAGATGTGCATGCTTCCCTTTATACCAACCAGGCGCATGCTTTGAAACTGCTGTTCCCCGTTGGGGATGCTGCGCAGAACGATTTGGTCCGGATTGGCAAGGGCAGGCACTTGCAGCTTGATGCTCACTGTTTCGCCTAAAGCTGGATGGGGATTGGAGACATGATCGCTGCTGCCGGTGTGCAGACAGTCGTAGACCCATTCAGG
>JAQVUC010000310.1 GCA_028699715.1 Anaerolineaceae bacterium
AATCAAAAACCAAACGCGGGCGCTACATCCAATCCCGGCCGGCACCAAGCGATAACAGCGATGTGGCCGTTGACGCCACCCTGCGCGCCGCCGCCCCGTACCAACGTGAACGCGAAGTCTTAAAAGACGAACGCCAGGTAGCTTTTGCTGTGCGCGGTGATGATTTCCAAAAGAAAGTGCGTGTCCGCAAAACAGCCAACCTGATTTTGTTTTTGGTGGATGGATCCTGGTCTATGGCGGTTTCAGAACGCATGAAAGCCACAAAATCCGCCATTTTGAGCTTGCTCACGGACGCTTACCAGCGCAGGGACCGAGTTGGTCTGGTGGTCTTTCAAAAAGACCGCGCCACCCTGGTGCTGGCCCCGACCAATTCCGTCCTTTTGGCGCAACGCGCGCTCGCCAACATCCCGGTGGGCGGAAAAACGCCGCTTTCGGCTGGTTTGCAGATGGCTTACGAAATCTTACAACGCGAGAAAATTTTGCATCCTGACGTGCAGCCCCTCTTGATTGTGCTGACCGATGGAGCGGGGAATGTTTCGCTGACACCCGGGCGTCCGGTGGCGGAAGAAATGGCTGAACTGGCAAAAATGATTGCTAACGAGAAGATCCACAGCGTGGTAGTTAATATGGAGCAGAAAGTTTTCGACAGCGGCCTTGCCCAAACGCTGGCTGAGAACATGAACGCGGTTTGCTATACGATTGAGGACCTTCGGGGTGAAACTTTATATGAGACCGTGCAAAAAGAAATTCTCGCCCCCTCTGCCCCCACCTACAGGGATTTAGGTTAGAGCAGCTATACAAGTTCCAATTTTCCCGAAGTTTTGATGTTTCTGAATAAGAGCTGGCTTAATCTTCAGCAATGATTTCAACGTTGGGAAAGAATTGACGGAGTGTGCCGGCGACCCAACCCTGCAGGGTTTGCGGTGAGAGTTCGCATTCGGCGCAAGCCCCACCCAAACGGACAATGATCTTATCCCCATCTATGGCTACCAACTCAACTGAGCCGTGATGATACTGTTCAATATAGGCACTGATTTGCTCGATCAAACCGGCAATTTTTTCCGCTTTACTAAAGTTAGGTGCAACGTGCTCAGTCATCTCAGCTCCTTTTCCCAATATAAAAATTCTATCATGAGAGCCTGCTCTTAATCCAAGTCGAATAATCTGCCCTGCAGCAGATGCTCACTAAAACTGCGTCTGTGGATCGGACAGAGTCCCAGTTCCCGGATAGCTTGCAAATGATCGGGACTGCCGTAGCCTTTGTTCTGTTCAAAATTATAGCCAGGGTAGAGCTGTCCGAGCTCAAGCATGCGTTGGTCGCGGGTTCTTTTGGCAATCACGGAAGCGCAGGCGATCGAAAGGCTGCGCTGATCGCCTTTGACAAGACAAGTTTGCTCAATATCTACTTCGGGTAAGTTGAAATAATCGACCAGAAGGTGCTGCGGCTGATTTTTTAATCCTTCAATAGCCCGCTTGAACACCAATTTTCCTGCCCGCGCCATGCCCAGCCTGTCGATTTCATCCGGCTCAACCCAGGCCACAGCGTAATCCAAGACGATTTTCTGAATAACGGGCGCCCATTGCTCATGATCGAAGTGGCTCATCTGCTTGGAGTCGCGCACGCCATACAGGTCTTGTTCCAAAGCCGGGTGATCTGGCGGTAAAATGACTGCGGCAGCGCATAAAGGGCCCGCCAACGCTCCCCGGCCAGCTTCATCCAGGCCGGCTACGAGGTTAAACCCCTGCTGCCAGTAATCTTTTTCAAAATCAAGCGTGGGAAAAGGTGGAATCAGGTCGGGGTCAAAGCGTCTTGTCACGATACAAGCCTTTGCGCCTGTTAGCTCGAATGAGCAGCAAGTCCATGAACATTTTCCAGCTATCTTTCAGGATGCTCATGCGTGAGCCGGGTTGATAGGTCCAGGTGATGGGGACTTCTACGATCGCAAAGCCCAAACTCCGGGCGATTGCGAGCACTTCCACATCAAAACTCCAGCCTTCCAAAGTTTGCTTAGGAAAAATTTGTTCAGCAGCTTCCGCGCTGAAGCACTTGAAACCACATTGGGTATCCTGTAAGCCTGGCAAAACCAAAACGCGCACGAAAAGGTTGAAAACCCGCCCAATGATATGGCGATAAAAAGGTTCGCCAATGCGCCTGGACCCCGGTTGCTCCCGGGAAGCGATGGCAACTTGAGGAGCAGGCAGGTCAGGAGGCAGAAATGCCTTGATCTGATCGACGCTCATTGAGAAATCCACATCCGCCATAAAGCGATAAGCCCCTATGGCAGCCAACATGCCCGTTTTAATGGCATTGCCTTTGCCGGCCTGATCGAGGTGGAGCATTTTCAACTCCGGGAAGCTGCTTCGGGCTCGCTCAACGAGCTCCGCTGTGTTATCAGTGCTGGCATTTTCAACAACCAGAACTTCACAATCAAATTCTTGCTGTTTTATAAATTTTTGTACATTTTTCAGGGATTGCGGCAACCGAGCTGCTTCATTATGATCTGGAATAATTATGGAAAGGAAAGGTGTGGTCACTGCTCACCATTTTTCTTAAAGAAAGGTCGGGGTGGGCGGACTCGAACCGTCGACCTCTGCGTCCCAAACGCAGCGCGCTAGCCGACTGCGCTACACCCCGGCGAAAGTGAAGTATACACGCTTTGGGGATTAATCGTCAAGCTGCGTAGAGCAGTGTAAGAGCAACATGATAATGTCCTAGAGTAGGAAAATAGAAATGTCCT
>JAQVUC010000311.1 GCA_028699715.1 Anaerolineaceae bacterium
TATCAACTATGAAGACGCAAAAACCTATTGCAGTTTCGTCGGCAAACGCTTGCCAACCGAAGCTGAATGGGAGATGGCAGCCAGAGGAAGCAACGAGACCGTGTTCCCCTGGGGAAATGAGAATCCGGATTGTACCCAAGCAAACAGCCTGAATCCCTTGAACTCGACCGCATGTGTTGGAGGAATCATGCCGGTGGGAAGTTATCCAACAGGTTCCAGTAGTTACGGTGTGATGGATATGTCTGGAAATGTCTGGGAATGGGTTGCCGATGTTTATGACCCCGATTATTATGCCAATAGCCCGGCCGAGAACCCCACCGGACCAGAAAGTGGAAGCGAGTATGTGGTTAGGGGTGGTGGATTCGCTGGAAGCTGGTCATATTTGCGAAATTCAGCCAGATCGTATGACCTAGGCTTTTACAGCGGTGCTGATCTGGGCTTCCGCTGTGCCCAGGATGCGGATTAAAACGATTTAATTGTGGAGGCAGTCGTGACCGGGTTAGCTGTCAAAGCTTACAAGTTTGCTTCTGCCTCCCCAAGGTCAAAGATCGCGAAGCCGGTGGTGCCCAATTCTTCGTAGCTTTTGAAGCCAAAGGAACGATACCAATCATAGAGAGGCGTGTTCTCTTCCCTGGCATCGGTCATCAGGACGATCTGGCGCATACCCGTCAATTTTGCCAACATCTGGCGCATTAATTGTGAACCAACGCCTTGCTTATGGTAATCCGGGCGAACCAGGATATCCTGGATATAGGCAATCGTCTGCCCATCCGTGAGAGTACGGATCAGACCAACCAGCTTCTCATCCTCCCAGGCACTGATCACCAGACCGCTGTGCGTCAGCCCGGTTTGCAAGCCTGAGATATCTTTTGTGTAAGCTGTCCAACCCACAGAATCATAAAGCGCAAAAAGTTGCTCAACAGAGAATTCCTTTTGAGTGCTAAAGCTTATCGTCATTTCACACCATCACCAGCCAAACGACCAAGGCGATGGAGATGCCCAGAAGAGTGCCGACTGCGGCTTCGAGAGGAGAATGGCCGATGATTTCCCGCAGGTATTCCATCTCAGTTTCAGGGATCTTACGCTCTGAAATAAACGTGCGCAGCATTTGATTGATGCGTTCAGCCTGAAAGCCAGCCTGTCGGCGAACGCCGGTGGCATCATAGATCACAATCCCGGTAATTGACAGAGCCAAAATGAATAAGGGGCTGTCCCAACCCTGGGCGAGACCAATAGCGGTCGAAACCGCACTCATCAAGGCTGAATGCGAAGAGGGCATCCCTCCGGCGTTGATCAAAAGCGCCCAATCCCACTTCTTGGTTCGGATCAGACTTACCGGAAGCTTGATAAGTTGAGCCAGAATCCAACCTAACATGGCTGAAATGGCAATGGGACTGCTAAAAAAATCGAGCAGATTGCCCACTATTCCTCGATCACCGTATTTTCGTCACTCTCACCGATCTTGCTTACCCGCAACTGGGCTTCTTCAAGCATTTTGGCACACTGATCGGAGAGATTTTTGCCTTGTTCGTAAAGTTTCAGGGCTTCTTCAAGCGGTAATTCGCTGTTTTCGAGCTTGGTGATGATTTCCTGAAGGGCTGAGAAGGCAGCTTCGTAGCTTGTGGGTTGGGTTTCTGTCATGGTTACTCCTTTTGAGCAGGGCGTAGAATTGCCGGGACTTCTCCATCGGCAAAGCGGATATTGACCTTGTGGGAGGTTTGCGTTTGGCTAACCTGGCTGACCAAGTGGCCGGTCTTGGCGTCACTGATGATGGCAAACCCGCGCTCAAGCACCGCCATGGGGCTGAGCGCCTCCAGGCGGGAGCTCAGATCCTTCAAACGCAGCTTGTGCTGCCTCAGCAAAGTTTGAGTTGAGCGTTCCAGGCGTTCCCGCAGCGTGTCTATGGTTTGGATGGCGTTGTTGACCCGCTGCAAAGGGGACAGGCGTCTTAGGTCCAAAACCTTTAATTCAAGCTGGTAGCGCTGTTCAGCTATCACTTCGCTGATGGATTGAGCCAGGATCTTCTCCGCGTTTTGAAGAGAAAGGCTCAAATCCGCGATGGTGATGGGTGTGGCCAATTCTGCTGCAGCGGTGGGGGTGGGAGCGCGCAGGTCAGCCACAAAATCGGTGATGGTGAAATCAGTTTCATGTCCAACACCAGAGATGACCGGAACCCTGGAAGCGTAAATTGCCCTGGCCAGATTCTCATCATTGAAAGCCCACAGGTCTTCGATCGACCCACCGCCCCGCGCGATCAAAATCAGATCCAAATCATCTATTTTGTTGAGCTGATCCAGTGAATGTATCAGTGTGGCCGGGGCTTCCGCACCCTGTACCTGGCTGGGGGCAAGGGTCACTTTTGCCAAAGGAAGTCGGCGGCTAAGCGTGTTGAGCATATCCTGCAAAGCCGCGCCTGTGGCGGAGGTGACGATGCCAATGTGACCCGGCAGGCTGGGGATAAGCCGTTTGTGGTCTGGGTCGAATAGCCCTTCAGCCTCTAGCTTGTTTTTCAGCCTCAGATATTCCTGGTAAAGCAAGCCTTCCCCAATGGGCTGCATACTGTCAATGTAAAGTTGAACTTGTCCAGCGTTTGGGTAGAAACTCATGCTGCCGTGCACTTCCACCCCCTGGCCATCGCGAGGATCAAAAGAGAGCCTCATGGCAGCGTTTTTCCACATGACACAGCGGATTTGAGCGGTGGCGTCTTTGAGGGTGAAATAGAGGTGACCTG
>JAQVUC010000312.1 GCA_028699715.1 Anaerolineaceae bacterium
TACAGGCCGGTAGAGCCATTATGCGCTTGTCCTGCCGTAATTTCGCCTGTCAAAGGGTTGGAATGGAGCAGATAGTTGAGGCGGTAGTCAATGGGACTACCGTTGTTGAGGTGAAAGATTCTTACCCGGAGATTGGGGTTGAGATCTCTCTTGCTTTCGGTCATCTTCAGTTCTGCCTGCCCGATCAGCGGCAGAAGGAAAGGCAGAAGAAGCAAAATCCGGATGGGCATTGCAGGCAGGGAGTATATCGGGTCTCGCATGTTTTTTCCTTGTGGCAGGGGAATCGTTCAGTCTTTCAGAGAAATTCTTGTGCTGTCTGCCGTTTGGATAACTTTTTTTGAAATGGAAAGAAACAGGAATGGCTAGCATGGATCTTGCGTTTGATGGACGGGATAGGCTTTTCAAAGAGGTATTTAGAACCCGTCCAAAAAGGTTTTTTAACCACGAAAGGCACGAAAAAGCACGAACATTTTTTAGAGTTGGGTTAGTGTGGTGATCGTAACTTTCAGATTTTTTTTTGTAATGCAAGCCAATGGCAACAAAAAGCAAAATTTGACGATGAAATATCAGGTTGGGACAGCAGCTTTCCTACAAAATTTTCGTGCTTTTTTGTGCCTTTCGTTGTTAAAAAACCCTTTTGGACGCCCTCTATTTAGGGGCAGGTGGACTCAGGGAGAAGAGCGGTACCAGGCGCGCAAATAGGCCTCAAGTGGAGGAACCAGATACATGTCGCGGGGATTAGCGGTTGGGGTTTTGACGCCCTGTACATGTCCATCGACCCAGAGAATGTTGCAGGTCTTTTGTTCATGGCGAGCCCAAGCGCAGCCATTGCCATCGTGACTGGCCATGTACATCATATAACTCTGCTTGACAATGGCAGTTTGAGGGCTGTTCACACCAATGCCGGAGCAGCCCGCATCAATTTTGTCGGCAGGAGCCTTAAATTCGGTCAACATTGCCAGCTTGTGGTTTCCATAATAGCGCTCGATATTATCAGTAAAGTAGTGGCCCCGACTGGTGCCGTATTCCATTCCCCAGGCCCATTGGTCATAATAGCGGTACGGGTCTCCGAGTCGCTCGGTGCACATGAAGACAGTCGGCCCCATTTTGCCGCTGATGACAACGTTATAATACCCTAGCCACATCAACATTTTACTGGGAGTGGAATCGCTGTGAGTATCATAGATCTCTCTCAACCCTGCCTGATAAAGCCCTTTGACATAATCAGCACCGAAGATATCGTGGAAACAAGGTGGAAGAACATAGTCGTTATAATCCGCACAATAGAGGTTTCGGTAGAGGCCGACTTGTTTTAGATTGCTGACGCAGGCGGTCGTTCTCGCTTTGCTGCGTGCTTTGCTCAACGCAGGAAGGAGCATACTTGCCAGAATAGCAATGATGGCGATGACGACAAGCAGTTCGATCAGGGTAAAAAAAGCCTTTTTGCTCCTGTATTGAAGAGGCTGAATAAGACCTTTTCGCATGTGTGTGGCAGTGCAAAGAGTGACATCATGCATCATGGGCGTTGTCCTTTTTGGGGTGGGGGTTGGCAGAAAATGGAAGTTTAACCGTTTGAGATGGAGGAAAGCTGGCTCGGGGCATGTAGACTGCCTGTACGATGGTCTGGGGACGGAGAATGTCCGGTTGTTCAATCTGTTGCAGAATGGCCTGCGCAACGGCAGTGCCCAGTTGTTCATTTTGTGGATCAATGGTTGACAAGAAAGGGTTGCACTTTCCGAGAAGTTCCTCGATATTGTCCTGCCCCAGCAGCAGGATGTCCTGTCCGGGTTTCAGTCCTTTTTCCGACAAAACTTCAGCAACGCCCAATGCGGTGAGGTCGGAAGAACACCAGAGGATGCGGAATTTTTTCAGGAGTTCAAAGTTGTCACGGGCAAAGGTTGCTGCGTTGGCGTGATTGAGGATGAATTCAAGGCATTCCGGCTTATAGATCAGTGGCTCGATGGCCTCCCGGGGAATTCCGAGTGCCTCGCCCTGGCGCTGGATTCGCTCCAACCGACCTTTCAGCAGGCTTGGGGATATGAAAGCGATCCGGCCATGGCAATCTTCCGGGATTTGGCGCCAGACCTCCCTGTAGGCTTTGGAGCAATCTCGGACGGCATGTGCAAAACGGTTAATGCTTATTTCCGAATCAAAGTCCACGAAGAGTACCGGATGTTGACTTCCCCCCAGGAGTCCAAGCTCCTCCGTTTTCAACATTGATGGACCTAGCAAATAGGCGTCCGCTACATCAGACATGATAAAACGGTGGATGTCCTCGCTGTAGGAATGTTCACGACAGTCTGCAGACAGGATTGTCAGAGAATAGTTCTGCTGTTGCAATCCACGACACAGACCACGCAAAAACAGGGCAAATGTCGGACTTGATAAGTCTGGTACCATGGCTCCGCTGATGAAGGCAACACGGTAACTGCGCCCAGTTGCCACAGAACGCCCAGCCAGTTGCGGACGATAGTTGAGTTCATTGCACAAAGACAAAATCCGCTGGCGCTGTTTTGCACTGATTCGATCCCCATCGCGAGGATTCAAAGTCCTGGAGACCGTTGAGGCATTCACAGAAGCCAATTCTGCAATCTTGCTTAAACTGAGCTTTCCCATAAAACCGCCCCTACCTGGATGGCGCAAACCTTTGCGCATTTCCACTCGATCGTTAAACATACAGAAAACCCAAAAAGAGTTTTTTCAGGTGCTTGAGTAGTAGTATAT
>JAQVUC010000313.1 GCA_028699715.1 Anaerolineaceae bacterium
GAAAATCCAAGCCTATATACACATCCGTTTGCGATGCATGAGTGCACCGCCGCAGTGATTCAATACACTTGCAAAAGTGTTCATATCGGCATAGTGTCGGTATGATGACTGGAGCATAATTGTTTTCAAGATTTCTTAACATAAATATTACTAATGTGTAAAATTAACTTGATGCCTTGGGCGATATAATGTCTGGTTTTATCAATCAGCAAGCCTGCAACAAATATTCCTACTATGCAAAGTAAGGAATGCCAGATGAGATAAGGCCTGTTAAATGCAATGGTACACATGCAGATATCACTCCATATCCACTGGCGCATAGCCTCACTACTTGTATGAAAAAGGAAAATGCCAAATACAGACGATGATATCCAATTAATGGCAGGAGAATACGTAAATTTCAAATTACGGAAAAACATAAAGGAAGTAATTGCATTGGTCACGGCAAAAATCTTATGACAATCTTTAACAAGGGAATATACGACGATAATTCCCGTTTTTTCAGTGCACCAACTGCCTGCAAGTATGCTTAAAACAGATAATATCAACGAACAAATCATTGCCCAAAACCATAAACGACAATTATCAAACCATGGTTTCGGATAGCGTCGGATATAGGAAGCAACAATGAATAGGATACAGAACCAAGTGGTGTAGTTGAAAGTGACATGAATTGTGGGTATTGACCCCATCAGTGTATAGACTATAACCTAAAATCCGCATGATTTTATAGTACACGGCTGGTCGAATCCTCGACTCTCTGCGTGAGAGTCGAGGATTTTTTCTTTTTTCTGCCAGTTTCCGCTTGCAATGCTGCTTTTTGTATACTATATTTTATAGTATACAAGGGCTTTCACACCGGGGTGACCAACGACAACGTCACGCAAGGAAACCCGGGATGGGCAACGGCAGCATCACACAAAGGAGTGGGCAATGGCAGTGCTACGCAAAGAAACAGTGGATCGTCCTCAAGGAACATATCTGCAAAAACGTGGTGGCGTCACATACGTCTACCAGTACACCAGCCACAAGAGGCTTGCGGGCGGTAAAACCACGCACACCTCCAAAATTGTCGGCACGCTCTTAACGGACAACAAAATGCACCCCAACGACAACTATTACGAGCTGAGCGGATGCTATCCGGCATTGCGCAATGAGGAAATCCTCTCCTGGGGTTACGGGCATTTGTTCCACGAGGCGTTCAAAGCGCTCGGGCTTGAGAAGATGCTGTCCAGCTCTTTCGGGCTTGGGAATGCCAGGAAAATCGAGGCGGCCGCGCAGTATTTTGTCTTTAACGGCGTGTCGACCAGCACTCAGTTGGATGACTGGATGGAGGAAAACCATTTTGACTTCGAGGTTGCGCTGCTCACCACCCAGAATGTCAGCCGCCTGTACGCGGCGATAGGCGGCAACGCCAAGGGCATCGATAAATTCAAGACCGAATGGTTTGCAAAAGTCAGGGAGGATGAGATCATTGCATACGATGTCACCAGCGTCTCCTCGTACTCGGCGCAAATGGCCCAGATAGAGTACGGATACAACCGGGACCATGAAAATCTGGGGCAGGTTAATGTGGGCATGTTCTGCGGGCTGAAATCAAGGCTCCCCGCCTCGTACGAGCCATATGACGGGAGCATATCCGACAGGACCAACCTGCCGCACGTCATCCGGCATATGAGCGACAAGGGGATCAATGACGTGAGCCTGGTGCTTGATGGAGGGTTCTGCTACCAGGAGTGCTTTGACGCCTTGAGTGCCCGCCTGAAATCTTTTTCAGTGGGTGTCCCGGCGGGCAGAAAGACGGTGAAAAGCCTGGGCAAGCTGTTGGACAAGAACACACTGACACTTCACCGGCATCTGCTGAGCACAAAGGGCGAGTACGGATATTTTGTGGAGACGGAGCTATACGGTGTGAAGGGAAGAATACTGATAGGCTACAACGAGACGAACCACGCCGAGTTGATCAAGGCCTTTGAAAGCAAGCTTGAGCGTCTTGAGCAGGAGATGGCTGAGCTGAAAAGAATGCCGAAAGGCAGTCAGCACACAAGGTTTTCGAAGTTCTTTATCTTGAAACCTGGTGAGAACAAAGGTTTTGTGTATGAGCGCAACTATGATGCGATCGAGGCTGAAACGGAAGACCTTGGATACTTCTACATCTTCACAACCGACGAGCGGCTCACCGCAAGAGACCTGCTTTACCTGTACCGCTCCAAGGATGCGGATGAAAAACTGTACTACCAGCTGAAAGTCTACTTGGAAGGCAACAGAATCCGTGTGCACTCCGACGAGGCACTTGCAGGTAAAATGCTGGTGTTGTTTGTGGCTCAGATAATGCGCTCGCACCTGCTGTGCAAACTGGATGGTTTTCTTAGCCGCAGCCACGTGGCACTGCCCAAGGTGTTGCGCAAACTAAGCATGCTGAAGATTAGAAAGACAGATAAGGAGATGTATTTCCTCAAAGCCCCCACAAAGTTCCAGCAGGATGTTTACAAAGAGTTTGGAAAGAAAATAGAACTTGACGTTTGATTTTTTTGGGGGTTATATTACGGAACAGTGCGTTGAATCCGTTGTGTACTATAAAAATCTGCGGATTTCAGGTTGTATGGGACTATGGGACGTATAGGACGAATGGGACGTATGGTTATGGGACTATGGGACGAGGGGACTATGGGACGAGGGGACTAATTTGTGGGGGACAATGGGACTACCTGTCCACCCTGTCC
>JAQVUC010000314.1 GCA_028699715.1 Anaerolineaceae bacterium
ATCGAACAGCTCTTCCAAAGTCGCTCTTTTGACGTACTTTTTGGCTTCCCGCTCTTCGATGCGTTTAGCCACCATTGCCCGACCTTCTTTTTCGTTAGAAACCACCTGGAACAGGTCACCAGCTTCAGGGAGCGTGTTCAAACCCATCACCAGGACTGGGGTAGACGGGGAGGCTTTATTGACGCGTTTTTGGCGTTGATCAAACATGGCCTTGATTTTGCCGACTGCTTCTCCGGCAACTACGACATCGCCAACCTTGAGCGTGCCATTTTGCACGAGCAAGGTAGCCAAAGGACCACGACCTTTTTCGAGGCGAGCCTCGACCACGGTTCCAATGCAGGGACCTTTTGGGTTAGCCTTAATGGTCAGATTGTCGGCTACAAGCAGAATTGTTTCCAGCAAATCATCCAGACCCGTCTGATCTTTGGCGGAAACGGGCACAACAAAAGTGTCCCCTTCCCATTCATCGGGCTGGAGGCCAATTTCGGCAAGCTGCCGTTTGACCCTATCCTGGTTCGCGGCGGCTTTGTCGATTTTATTTAATGCAACGATAATTGGAACCTGGGCAGCCTTGGCGTGATTGGTAGCCTCGCGGGTTTGCGGTTGAACGCCATCGTCCGCGGCTACCACCAGCACCACAATATCGGCTCCTTGTGCGCCTCGGGCGCGCATGGACGAGAAGGCGGCATGGCCGGGTGTATCCAGAAAAGTGAGGGGGCGACCGTTATGGATGATCTGGTGTGCGCCGATATGTTGCGTGATCCCGCCAACTTCACCGCCGGCGACGTTGGTATCCCTAATCGCATCTAACAGCGTAGTTTTACCGTGATCAACGTGCCCCAAAATTGTTACCACCGGAGGGCGTGGGCTGAGTTTTTCAGCGTCTTCGCCCAGTATCACACGGCGCCAGAGCGGCATTTCGCCGAGTTCTTCAACTTCCTCTTCTTCTTGTTCAAGTTGTGGTTCGAATCCCAGCTCAGTCGCGACCACAGCAGCAGTATCAAAATCGATAGTCTGATTAATGCTGGCCATGACTCCGTTTGACATCAGGATTTTAATTACCTGAACTGCGCTATCGTCCAGCATGCTGGCCAACTCACGCACTGTAATACTATACGGTAACTGGATGATTTTATCTTCTTTATTGCCCATTAATACCTCCTTATGATATCGCAGCAATCCCCTTACAAAACGGTAACGGTATTATGAGCAAACTGTCGGCTGACAATCAGGCCATCGTGTGATCCTCGTCAGAAGTTCTTACTGCCTTGAGTTCTTCATTTTCTGAAGTTCCTTCCGGCAGGTCTTCCATATAGGCTCGTAATCCGGCCAGGTCCTGCTCCTGAATCGTTGTCCGTAATGCTTTTGCCAATGATCCTTTTAACCCTTTGATCCAACAGCTCTTTTGGTCGTGCAGATAAGCTCCACGGCCAGGCAGCCTGCCACTAAGGTCGATCCTGACACCCTCTTCGGTCCTTACCAGTCTGATGAGGTTCCGTTTGGGCAGAACTTCCCGACAGCCTATACAGGTTCGCTGAGGAATGTGCTTGGGTTTAGGTTTATTTTTTGCTGCCACCTTTATTGCTTTCTCTACAAAAGCGTTTTTTGTCTAAGACCCATGTCTGGGCTTACTCACTGCCCTTTCCAGGAGTAACCTGGCTCAGGCAGTGTTGTTTACCAATTTTCCCATTCCTCATCACTCTTACGATGAGTGTAACGGACCACATCTGTGTCCTGATCTGGGTCGTATTCAACAGTGTAACCGCGGCGTTTCTTGCCCTTCTTCTTAGAAGGCATCATCTGTCCATGCTCATCATCTTCAACTGGGATGGCTTTGTCGCGCAGCATGGTATCCATACGGAAGAGTTCCTCAAAGCTCTTTTCCTCAGAATCGTCGATTTCAGCTTTAACCTGTTCTTCTTCAACTTCCTCTGATTCCAGTTCAGCTTTTTCTTGCGCTTCTTCCTGGATGGGTTCTTGTTCGACTTCAACTTCAACCATCTCTTCGACTGTTTCAACTTCAGCTACTTCCACCTCAGCGACCGCTTCCACAGGGCTCGCTTCGATGCTCTCAACAGCTTCCTCAACTTCAATTGCCGGGAATTTATGGCTGGTGACTGCATTCAGGATTTCTTCATAATATTTTGGACCGATACCATTGAAGCCTAAAATTGCGTCTGGGTCGGTGCGAACCGCAAAGATCAAGTCGCCAAAGGTCTCGAGGTTGTTTTCCTGAAGGATAACCAGGATATGCTCTTTGATTCCAGGCACATCGTAAATTGAGATATCAAAGGCACGAGGATCAATACTCTCTCTGATAGCCTTGAGCTCAGCAATGTGGGCATCAACTTCTTCCTTCCGGTCAGCCTCTCCACGTCGTTCCACCCGATCGACAAAACGCCCAATCAGAGCGCTGTCATCCAGGTTGAGGACACGACCATCAGATTTGGCTTGCAAAAGTTCTTCGACACGAGTCATCGTGTCAGCTTCAGCTTTAGCAAGTTCTGCCAAACTGCTGTCTCCACGTAACTTGAGCAGGGCTTTGGCTGCCGCTTCGGAAACACTCATAATGTCGATTCGCCAGCCGGTCAGTTTAGCAGCCAGGCGGGCATTTTGACCTTCACGGCCAATGGCCAGGCTAAGCTGATCTTCCGGCACAACCACAGTTGCGGTCTTATGTTCGGTAAAGGAAGGGTTCAGGTAAACCCCAACAACCCGGGCAG
>JAQVUC010000315.1 GCA_028699715.1 Anaerolineaceae bacterium
TGGTCGGGTTCGCTTGCCACCCCTGATCCACTGACCTTCACGAATTTCCTCCCTGGGCAGAAGGTCGTTTCGGTTGAAAGAAGGGCAAAATTCATTTACCTGGTCCTGAGTGATGCCTTTTTAGTGTTTCACCTGAGGATGAGCGGTGATTTGTACTTGCTTCCCACCCGGGCTGATGGGAAAGAGCCCGCCCGAAACAAAATTCACGACCGACTTTGGATCGATTTTGAGTCAGGTTGGCGTTTGGTTTTCAACGACGTCCGAAAATTCGGCCGGATTTGGCTGCTGAACGATCTAAATGACCTGTTTTCCAATTTAGGTCCTGAACCACTGGACGCAAGCTTAACAAACAAGAAGTTTCAAGCCATGCTCCAGCAGAAATCCAGACTGCTGAAACCGCTTTTACTGGACCAATCTTTCATTGCTGGTATCGGAAACATTTATTCGGATGAAGCCCTTTTCATGGCTGGTTTGCACCCGCTGCGAAAAAGCGACAGTCTCACTAAAAACGAAGCCAAGCGCTTGCTGGAAGCGATTCGAACCGTTCTGAGCAAAGGTATCGATCAGAAAGGCGCAAGTATCGATTGGGTTTATCGCGGAGGAGATTTTCAAAACCACTTTCAGGTCTATCAACAAACTGGAAACCCGTGCCCAAAGTGCGGGCGACCAATTGAAAAAATCAGGGTTGGTCAACGCGGGACGCACCTTTGTACCCGTTGTCAAAAATTATCTTAAGCTTTTTTTGCTATAGCCAGCACATTCCTCAAACTTGGTTTGACAGTTAATTTATTTTCCTTCCACCAGTGAACAGAATCGTGGACAGTTTCTTCGATAGGTCTGATTTTATGCCCAAGTTCAGTTGCCGCCTTGGTAGAACAGATCACGGAATTGCTTGATAAAGTGTCAAGGGCATAGATGGTCAAACGGGGTCGTTTCTTGGCTACCTTGTAATAAAGCTCAGCAACTGGCGCAAACACTCTAACCAGTTTTATTGGAAAGTGGACGGCTTTTCCTTGAGCTCCCGCAGCCTCTTGCACCAGCTTACGAAACTCACGCACGGTAACGTGATGTCCGTTCAGGATATAAGATTCACCTGGCTTACCAAGCTCGATTGCCTGTACGTGGGTGTGGACAACATCCCGCACATCCACAAAATCATAGGCACCATCCAAAGTTACTGTAGGTGATTTCTTCATCCAGTAAAGCATCATTTCGCCCATTTCTGAGCGTTTGAAATCATGAGGACCGATAACACCGGTTGGATGTAAAAGGATCGCGTCCAAGCCTTCCTTTGCCGCCTGCCGCACAAGCACGGAAGCTTCCGCTTTGGTTTGGTCATAGGTGCCGCGTTGACATTCAGTGTCAAAGGGAAGGCATTCATCGATCAGCAAGCCCTTTTCAGGCCTGCCGTAGGCATGGATTGAACTGGTGTAGATCAACCTTTTGACCCCCATTTCCTGGCAGGCTCGGATGACATTGGCGGTCCCTTCGATATTGACCCTTCTCATCAGCTCAAATTGCTGGGGCACTAAAGCGACTAGAGAGGCCAGGTGAAAGACGACATCAACTCCTTCCATCGCCTTTTTGAGGGCAGGATAGTCGAGGATGTTGGCTTCCACGATCTCAGGCTTTGAATCTGACAAAGACTGCGTATCTTCGCCTGGCAAGACCAAAGCTCTGACTTGTTTAAGTTGTCGGGTCAATTCTCTGACCAGGACATTCACGATATGCCCTGCTGCTCCGGTGACTAAAATCATTTTTCCTTCTACTGCCTTTTCTATTCCTGCAAAAAATTATACTGTTCCACTTATTTCTACTTGAGATTGAATTTTTGGTTGAATTTTGCTATACCTAATCATACGACAAAATAATTATGTTATAATTTTGCATCATTACAAAAAGGTGACCTATGAAAATTGCAATCGGTAGTGACCATGCAGGACTGCCCCTAAAAGAAACCCTCAAAATTTATTTGGAAAGCCAATTGATCCCATTTGAAGACTTTGGTACTTTTACGAGTGAGAGTTGTGATTACCCCCGCACAGCAGAATTGGTCTCAAAAGCCATTCTTTCCGGTCAGTTTGACCGTGGCATACTGATTTGCGGAACTGGAATCGGCATGTCCATCACCGCAAATAAATTCCCTGGGATCCGGGCTGTGGCTTGCAGCGAACCTTACTCAGCCATTCTTGCCCGAAGGCATAATAACGCCAATGTTTTATGCATGGGAGCGCGTGTTGTGGCTGGCGGTCTGGCCACACTCATTACCGAAGACTGGTTGAATGCAAGCTTTGAAGGTGAGCGCCATCAGCGCCGACTGGATATGATCACCAGGATCGAACAGCGTAACCTGCTACCCAACATCGAAACCCGTAGTGAAGAAACGGCAGAAGAACCTGCTGATGATTCTGAAGTCGACCATGACTAAGTTTTACGTTTTTGCCAATTTTTCATCAAACAATTTAAGAAACAGGAGAAAATATGCGTTACAAAATATTTGGTGACAAGCTGCCTGGTTTGACCCTTCAATTAGACGCAGGTGAAAGCATTTATACCCAATCCGGCGGTATGAGCTGGATGACCGATAACATTCAAATGGAAACGAATATGCGCGGCGGCCTGATGAAAGGGCTGGGGCGCATGCTGACCGGCGAATCACTTTTCATGGCCACCTACACTGCCCGAAACGCTGGAGCAGAAATCACCTTCACGCCTGCCATG
>JAQVUC010000316.1 GCA_028699715.1 Anaerolineaceae bacterium
AAAGACACCTCACGTTATGTGAGGTGTCTTTGACGCTAAACTAAGAATTAAATCTTCTTCAGCACTGGGAGGCCGGAGGCCAATTCGACAACTTGCTTCCCGGCGGGTACTTCTTCTACTTCCTGACCCTTGCGGATGTCAGTTGCGAAGTAGAACAGTTCGGTTTCTTTTCCAGAAGCGCGTTTCACTTTCTTGACATGCAAGAAGTATTCTTTACCTTTTGAATTTTTGAATGTATAAGCCATTTTTTCTCCTTCGATTCTATGCATTAAAACGCATGATTTACGAGGAAGAGTGTACTCTTTATCGAGGAGCTTGTCAATTGCTTGTAAAACCCATAGCAATTTTTAGAGGTTGAGCCACTTGCCGGTTTGTTCCGGGAGATTCAAAACACTGCCTTGAATGGTGTTACATCGCGGCAAAGATTCCACAAAATACCTGCCATAAGGTTTACTCAGAATGCGTTTATCCAAGACCGCTACAACCCCGCGGTCGGTCTGGGTCCGGATCAGGCGCCCAAAACCCTGCCTGAAACGCAAAATTGCCTCCGGTAACATGTACTGGTTAAAAGGATCGTCAAAACTTTCAGATCTAGCTGCCACAATTGGATCACTGGGCACATCAAACGGTAATTTTGCAATCACCAGCACTGAGAGGGCTTCTCCCGGCACGTCCACCCCTTCCCAAAATGAACGGGTTCCCAAAAGAACCGATCTGGGGTTTTCCTTGAAGGTGTCTAACAAGGCCGAGGCCGAGGCTCCCTCCCCTTGTTCAAAGACCTGGATATCCATTTTGCTGAGGGCGTTTTGAATTGCCCCAGAGGTTTTCTGCAACTGAGCATAGGACGTAAACAGCACCAGCATGCGACCGCCGCTGGTTTTTGCCAGGCGGATGATGCTGTCCTCAAGCATTTTCTGATGTCCGTAGCTGTCAGAGGGTTCTGGAATATCCTGCGGTAAATAAAGCAGCGCGGAGTTCTCATAATCGAAGGGAGAACCCACCAACAATTCATTTGCGTCCGACCCATTCAGGCGAAGTTTGAGATAATCAAATTCACCGTTGGTTGTCAGTGTGGCTGATGTCAGAATCACGCTTGATTTTTCGTGCCAGAGATATTGTTCCATCAGGCTGCCAATGTGCAGCGGAGCTATCTGAAGCGTAAGCCGCAACTGGAGAGGGTCGATCTCAACCCAATAGATCTGCTCACTGTCGGGATCCATGGTCAATTGTTCAACCTTCTCCCAGACTTCACTGAGGGTTTGGTTGATTCTGGCAAGTGAGCCCAAAACATCTTCCGCGTCTTCTGGCGCGATACCGTCAAGTCCCTGAATTGAGCTACGCACACTTTTGAGGATTTTCAAGAGTTCATCCAAATCACTTTTGGCTTGCTCCCAGGTGATTTCCACGTCAAGCCAGGCTGGGATCATCCTGGTGGAAGGCAAAATGCGTGTTTTTTGGGGATAGGTCCCCAAGGGTTTCCCTTCACGCAGCTCTTCCAGCAGAAAATCCAGCGCCTTGAAGTAACTTGTCATGCCAGTGTCAAAACGAAAAGCGCGTTCAGCAGCCGATTTTACCGCTTGTAAAAGCGAGGCCAGGTCTCCCGGCATCAAAGCGGGAGCGGCAATACTGACCAGACGGCCCAGAACGCCCTGTTCAGAGCTGCCCAATTCTCGCACAGTGCGGTTTACATCCACCGCCCTCAGGCTGAAGCTCATGGCGTCAGTTGTGGCCGATTCAAGGTGGTGGGCTTCATCAACAATCAGGTAGTTATAGGCAGGCAAAACCTGATTGACCGTGGCTGCGTCAGCCAAAAGCAGGGCGTGATTGACCACTAAAATATGGGCGCTTTCAGCCGCCATGCGGGCTTTGTAGAAGGGGCAGGTGCCGCCCATGCGCTTGAGGCAGGTTTCCAGGGAACAGCTGTCGTCTTCTGCTGACAGGCGCGACCAGATGATTCTCTCTGCCATACCGTTCAGGTTGATCTCCCGCCGGTCTCCACTCTGGCTGCTCTGCAGCCACACCAGGACTTTTGCCAAAACGCGCAGTTCATCCGCGTTTTCAGGCCCCCGGCGCCGCATTAATTTGAGCCGCCTTGGGCAGAGGTAGTTGCCGCGACCTTTAAGCACAGCTGCTTTCAAATCGATCCCAAGCGCCTGGATCAAATCCGGGATATCTTTTTCAATCAGTTGGTCTTGCAAAGCGATGGTGTTGGTGGAAACAACCACCCGTTCCCCATTCTGCATCGCCCAAAAAGCGGCCGGGATCAGGTAAGCCAAAGATTTGCCTGTGCCTGTGCCTGCCTCGACCATCAGGTGGTCTCCCCGGTTGAAAGCCTGGCAGACCGAACGGAGCATTTCAACTTGCTGTGAGCGATGTTCAAAACCAGGCGAATAACTTGAGAAAATGCCGCCTGGTTCCAACACACTGGCAATTTCTTCGCAATCAAGCGTTTCAAAATGTGGGTTGGGCTGCAAGCCTTTGCTGCGGGGAGCCTTCTCCAGGTTGAAGAACAGCTCTTCGCCCTCGTCAAGAATTCTCCTGGGTTGGATGCCCCTGGCACCAAGCGCCTTCAAACTCCAGCGGAAGGGTAACTCTCCCTGCCAGTTTAATCCTTTACTCAGCCTGAGGATCTCTGCCACCAAGTCAATTGGCAGTTCCTCAATTTTCTTGATCAACTGTTGATAAACCTGCATGGTCGCTTTGGCGTCATCCAGAGC
>JAQVUC010000317.1 GCA_028699715.1 Anaerolineaceae bacterium
GGATGAATTTCTGACTCACATTGGTCCGGTGAAGATCTTGGATAAAGCCAAAGCCGATCAACACACCCGGGATATGATCAAACTGCTTGATATCCGCTGCACTGGTACTTCCCAGGCGGCTGGTAGTCTTTCGGGAGGCAACCAACAAAAAGTCTGCCTTGCCAGGGCTATCACCATGGATCCAAAAATTTTGATTGTTTCAGAACCAACACGCGGCATTGACATCGGCGCCAAAAAGTTGGTTTTGGAATATCTTACAAAAATTAATCGTGAGCAGGGAACAACGATTGTGATGATCAGTTCAGAATTGGTAGAGCTCAGATCTTTATGTGATCGCATCGCGATTGTCTCTGAAGGGAAAGTTTTCTCGGTAATGAAACCTGATGATTCTGACGCGGCATTTGGTTTGGCCATGGCAGGTGTCAGAGAGGAGGAAGCCGCATGAAAACCTTAAATAATATCTACGAAAATATCGGATTGCCAAGATTAATCATCGGTCTGTTTTTCATTTTTCTGGTTATTTCGTCCATAGCTTTGGGCTTTTCACCATCCGCTTTGTTTAGCGATGTTGTCAGGCGCTGGTTGATGTACGGAACCTTGGTATTGGCAATGGTTCCAGGAATTCAAAGTGGAATCGGATTGAATTTTGGCGTATCTTTAGGAATTTCTGCAGGGCTTTTAGGTTCTGTTTTTGCGATGGAAATCAGTTTTCTCAGAAACTGGAACGAAGTGCTGGGTGCTGGAGCGCCCTGGTTAACGCTTTTGATTGCCTTGGTTTTTGGAATCATTATGGCGGCGGTTTTAGGGGTGCTCTACGGTTTGCTGCTCAACCGGGTCAAAGGCTCGGAAATGACCGTCTCCACCTATGTTGGTTTTTCGGTAATCGCCTTCATGAACATTGTCTGGCTTTCGCTCGCCTTCAAAAATGGTGAACTTAGCTGGCCTCTACAGGGGCAGGGCTTGCGTAACACCGCCAGTCTTTCTGGCAGCTTTGGGGGGATCTTAAGCAATCCAGATGTAGTCCAGTCAACGCAGCCGGCCTGGCTGCATTGGCTAGCCTTTAAAATTGGCGATTTTACCCTCCCGCTTGGATTGATTCTGGTATTTGGCTTGTTGTGCTTTATCGTCTGGCTCTTTTTCAGAAGCAAACTTGGTATCGCCATGAGCGGCGCAGGGGAAAACCAACTCTTCACCACCTCCAGCGGCATCAATGTGGATAAGAAACGCATCCAGGGTACGGCCATCTCAACTGTTCTCGGCGCGATCGGGATCATTCTCTACGCCCAGACTTACGGTTTCTTGCAGCTTTATAACGCGCCTCTGATGATGGGTTTTGCCAGCGTTGCCTCAATTTTGATCGGTGGCGCCTCGGTCAGACGGGCAAAAATTTCACATGTCCTGATTGGAACTTTGCTTTTCCAGGGAATCCTCGTGACCGCCTTACCTGTCGTCAATGAGGTGATTGAGATAGGCACTTTACCTGAAGTGTTGAGAATCATTATTTCCAACGGCATTATTCTCTATGCCTTATCCAAGACGAAAGGAGGAAACCAATGAGCCAAAAAACTAAGGTCTTCCAAAAAGCTGGTTCTTTCCTCTTTGATAATAAGGTCATGATTGCTTTCGCGATCATCTGTATTGCTGCCATTGTGCTCTCCGGCAGTCCAATGACCTTCATTGTGGATGGTGTTTTTACTCGTATAACTCGTAATACCTTTACTGTATTGGCTTTGATCATTCCGGTTTTGGCCGGCTTAGGCTTGAACTTTGGCATCGTCATTGGCGCCGTCGCAGCCCAAATCGCTGTGTTTTGGGTGGTTTATTGGGGTTTTGGTGGTTTTGGTGGCATGCTCTTGAGCGTTCTGATCGCTACCCCGCTGGCGGTGCTGTTTGGCTACCTGGTGGGTAAACTTTTCAACCGCATGAAAGGCGCGGAGATGATCGCCGGGTTGATTTTGGGGTATTTTGCTGATGGTTTATACCAATTATTGTTCCTGGTGATCATCGGAGGCATCATCCCGGTCAACAACCCCAAATTGATCATTTCTGGAGGAGTGGGGGTCAAAAACACGATTGATTTGACGGGTAACCTGAAATACGCGATCGATTCTGTGAGAATGGTAGACATCGTCACGGTTCTCTTTTACGCGGTCCTGGCTGTCACCCTCATCAAGATTGTCCTGCACCTTCTCAAAAAGTACCAGCTGAACAAGGGAGATTTCATCTTCTTTGGGATCGTTGGCCTTCTGTTTGGGCTTTCCTACATCCCCGTAATTGAGAGGTTCCTCTCTACCGACCGCCTGGGCTTGTTAGATGCCCTGACAGCGGCACTGATTGTTTTGGCAGTCATGCAGTTCATAAAAATTGTCAAATCGATCTGGATCGATAAAGAAAAACCAAAAACCCTGGTCAAGCCGATTTTTGCATTGCTGGTTTACGGTCTGATTTACGCGCTGACTTTTGTCCCTGAGATCGAAGAAGTGCTGATGTTTGTCAAATTGCCAGTGCTACCTATCCTGTTGATTGCAGGCTTGTGTTGGTTTAATCATAAACTTCTCTCCACCCGTTTGGGGCAAAACATGCGCACAGTTGGACAAAGTCAAAGCGTGGCCATGGCTTCGGGCATCAATGTGGATCGGACCCGTGTGATTGCAATGATCATTTCCACGGTTTTGGCAAGCTGGGGACAATTGATCTTTCTGCAGAACATTGGTA
>JAQVUC010000318.1 GCA_028699715.1 Anaerolineaceae bacterium
CAGATGGGTCGGCCGCCTCAAACCCTGGGCGGACAACTGCTCCTGAGCCTCCACGAACATGGTGGCATAGCCTTGCATGATCCACTTGGGCACGTCTTCATAGCCTTCCCAGGCAGTATCGGAAATCACTTCCCAACCCTTTTCTTTGGCATCTACTGTGACTTGGCGGACGGCGTCGTCGTAATTGCCATCAACCACCACAACCTGCCCTCCATTGCGTTCGATTCCGCGGATGCGGTCTTTGGTGGTCAGGGAATGAACATAGATCACAGCCGGGAAACCCATTTTGGTGGCCGCCCAAGCCACCCCGGCGCCATGATTTCCATCCGTGGCGGTGGCAAAAGTGGGATGCCCAAGCCTTTCCCGGTGGGATCCTTCCAAATGGAGCAGGTCCCTGAGGTTCAACTCATCTTCTTCCATCCCGGCGCGCTGAAGCAGTTTTTTGTAAATGGCATAGGCTCCGCCCAGGACCTTGAATGATTGGAGCGAAAGTCGAGCCGATTCATCCTTGACCCAGATGCCGCCAACGCCGATACGTTTAGCCAGACGAGGCAGGCTTTTGAGCGGGCTCATGCGATAACCAGGAATGGAACTGTGCAAGCGGCGCACTTCCTGTGCCAGTCCGGGCGGAAACAGCTCGGAAGCCAATTTGGACTTTGGGTTTTCCAAAGCGTGGTGGTTGGCTAACCATTGGATCGGGACTTCAGACATAGTGACCTCGGGTTGAGTTATTTTTTCATTTCAATCTTATCATAGCGGGCAAAGGCAGGGGAAATTCTAAAGCCGGAAATCCCGCCGAAATGAGACAAATATCCGCCTTTACCAAATGCTATAATCAAACAGTCTTATTCAAAAATCCTTGTGCAATTCAAGGTTAAAGTGCTAAGAGGAAGTCTTGTATGAAAACTGAGATCATCCGTGAGTATTATCGCCAACGCGGGCTGGGCTGGCCAGACCATAAAAGCGCGCTGCTTTTTTTCCTTTCTGAAGTGGGCGAATTGGCAGAAGCGTATTTGACCATCCAGGACGAAGCTTTTTCTGAGGAAGAAAAAAGCCTCTTTCAAAACTTTGCTGAATTGGGTCTGAAAGCGGATGAAATTGTTTCCCGCAAGCCGGGCTGGATCCGCAACAACGACCGCCTTCGTAAAGAAAACATCGCCCACGAAGCGGCTGACTGCAACATGATGCTTTTAGTCTTCCTTGAAACGTATGCTGGCCAATCCCCGGATGAGGCCTTGCTGCAAAAAATGGAGCTTAAACTGGGGCATTCACTCTCTTTCCAACCAGAGCCAGAAGATGAGAATAGCTAAAGCTTAAAACACCCTTTTTGTGAAAACCTGATTCTTGATCAGAGATTTAACTGGTAGATTCCCTGGCCGTTTAAATATAAACTATTCCTTGAGCGGTTTAAAACCTTCCCCCAGGGCTTCATTGGCCTGACCAACCACCATGAAGGCATCCGGGTCAGCCTCCTGCACAATGCTCTTAAGGCGGATAACCTCCCCAGCGGTCACCACACAGAAGATGACCGGTCGCTCTTTTTGGGTATACCCACCTCTGCCAGACAGGATGGTTGTGCCGCGACCAAGCGCGTCGCTAATGGCGAGGACAACTTTTTCAGTTTCATCCGTGATAATCATGGCCTCACGGATCACATTGGTACCCTGTGAGATCATATCTGCCGCCACGCCGCTCAGGTAGATCATGATCAGCCCATAAAGGGACTTCTCCCAGCCAAAGAAGAATCCAGCCAGCAAAACGGCAAAGGAATCGGTGATCATATAAGCCAGGGAAATGGACATGCCCAAACGTTGATTGAGGATGCGACCTAAAATGTCCGTTCCGCCGCTGGTTCCCCGGCCAAGATAAACCAAGCCCAGTCCCACACCCAGCAAAATGCCCCCATAAAGCGTGTTGAGCAGAATATCCTCTGTGATCGGCGCCTGACCTGTGAACTGGATCAGAATGTCAGTAAAAATCGTGTAGGAAAGAACTGAAAGGATGGTGCGCAGGGCAAAGCGCGGTCCGCCCAGGTAACGCCAGCCCAAAACAAACAAAGGGAGGTTTCCAAGCAGGGTCACAACGCCGATCGGCCAACCCCACAAATAATGCAACAACTGGGCGATACCGCTGATGCCGCCGCCGACCAGTTGAGCCGGTACCAGGAAAGTGCGCAGTGCCAGGGCCTGCACAAATCCCCCCAAAATGATCAGGGCGTAATCCCTGATCGACCGCCAACTAAAGTCGATCTGACCGAAGAACTCTTTGATTTTCACAGCTGCTCCCATTTTGATTTACCCCGTGATTATAAACCAGCCGCCAGGTTTTTGCGCTTTGCTTTGGCTACTTCTGGAACACCAGCGGCAGCCTGAGCTGGTAAATGAAATTGGGGTCGTAAATGAGCGTATAGATGGTCTGCCAGGCACTCCAGGCGCCGTGTTTATCCTGGGTACGGATGCGCAGATAGTACGGCACGCGCGTTGGAATGGCCGGCGGATCAAACTGCACGGCCGTAGTGCGCGTACCTGCTGTAGCACTGGCATTTGTCCCCCAATAAAATTCATAGGTATCAGTCTCAGCCAATCCCACGCCGCTATCGCTTGCCCCACCCCAGGTAAACCAGGGGTCATTACACCAGGCTTGTGGCAGTCCGTTCAAGGCATCACAACCGGCGTTGGTCACCTTCGGATTAATGGGTGCTAAGCTGTCTA
>JAQVUC010000319.1 GCA_028699715.1 Anaerolineaceae bacterium
ATTAATTTGCCATCGTTTGATCTGATCAATCAAATTGCTGGAAAAGTCGCTTCGCAAAAGCTGAACAGCGGAAATATTTATGGATACGCTCACCTGATTATAACCTTTTTGCTGGAGTTTTTGCAGAAACTGCAGGGCTTTGATGATAATAACATCACCTAGCTGAACGATCAGTTTGTTCTTTTCGGCGATCGGAATGAATTCATTGGGCGGTACGCGCCCGAAATGGTCACTGGTTAGCCTGGCTAGTGCTTCAAAACCACAAATTTTACCTTGATTCAGATTCAGGATAGGCTGGTATTGCATATAGAGCCGCTCGCTTCTGATCCCCTCAGAGATCTGCACGAGTTCTTTTTTGATTTTATCCTCGCGGCTGATCTGCATAGCCATATTTTGGTCGAAAAAGAGCACATGGATCCCATTATCTTCATTTCTTAGTGATTTTTCTGTTGTTAAAAGGACATTGCGCAAGATGAGATCAACATGACGCCTGTTATCTTCATCAAGTTCAAGCACGCCCATTCCGGCTCCGATCCGCTCTGCAGCCAACAGGGGCGTTAGGGTCTCGGCTACAGCTTCGCAGAATGCCTGAAGCGCTTCGTGGCTTTCGTAGTCCTTCAGATAAAAGATAAAGCGGTACTCGTATGAGCGAAACAGCAATTTTGACTCATCGCAGAATGTGCGCAGCACATTGGCAATACTTCTCAGGATATCATGACTGTAACCAAAACCATAGGAAAGACTTAGGTAGTACATGCTGTTCAGGTTGATCCCTATGATAGCCTGTTTGCTGGTCGGTGGCTTTTCAGATTCCAGACGAAGCAGGTTTTCCAGATAAGCTCTGTTATACAAGCCTGTTCCGGGATCATGTTCTGCTGTATAACGCAGCTTTTCTTCCGCATCTTTTCTGTCTGATATGTCAAGGATGATCCCTTCAAGTGCCTCAACTTTCCCGTGATCCTGATATACTCCTTCGGCAAGCTCCAGTACCCACTTTTTTTCACCGGTTGCTGTTGTGATTTCATATTCATACCGGAAAGGTGCTCTTTGCAGCAGTGTCTTTTGCCAGGCATGCCATATTTGTTCACGGAAGGGAGGTGAAATCAGTTCGTTAAAAGAGAGATCCCTGTTCTTGATAAGGCTCTCTGCCTTGTGCCCTGTAAGATTCTGGCAGCCGTCGGATACAAAAAGCATGGTCCAGTCCCTGTCATTCCGGCAGCGATAAGCCATACCGGGCAGATTTGAGAGAAGGACTGATTTGCTGCGCTCACTTTCAAGCAGTTCTTCTTCAATTTTTTTGCGTGCGGTAATGTCTTCCAGCAGGCATAAATGCATAGCCTTGCTGTTGGGAAGTCCCTGCAGCCGGGCGACTCTCATGTTGGTCCAGATACTTGTGCCATCTGGACGGATAAAACGTTTTTCGAGGATATAATCCTGGATGTCGCCGTTTTGAAAGCGTTTGAAACAATCGAGATCTGCCGGTAAATCCTGCGGATGCGTGATATCAGACCAGGACACCTGATCGAGTTCACTGCCGGATCTGCCCAGGATCTGTTCGAAAACCGGATTGATGCTGTTATGACCGTATGCAGCTTCCAAGACAAAATTATGCCCCTCAACAAGGGCGATACCAATGGGTGCCTGAGTGAAAATATGATGATATAGCGTTTCATCGTAGGCAAGATTTTCGCTCAACGTCTTAAGCGTCGCTTGTTGAGACAAGGTATACAGCAAAGCAGCAAGAAAGAGGAACAGGCTGCAGACAACAACCAGGTCCGGTATCATCTGCCGATACAGTCTGGCCATCCATTCGGACGCATCGTAGTCGATACCGAAAACAGCCAGAACCTGACCATTGTCTGGATCCTTGACCGGAACCAGAGCACTGATCCATCTTCCCCAGCGATCTTCAACCAGACCAGTCAATACGGTCCGGCCGGTCAGGAAGGGTTGCTTGTAGATGGGATCCGCCTCCGTGTAGATCTGGCCTGGCTCAGCATAGTCTTTTGAGTCAGGCGGTTCAGAGTCGACCAGGAAAATGATTTCGTTGTTTCTCAGAGCCAGCAGGTAAGCGACATGAATGGGATTGGTCGTCCTGACCAGGCGCAGAAGATCGGTTTTAGCCAGTTTATATTCAGTGCTTTCCAGATCTTCTGGTCTGCCGGTCAGCGTGGCAACATGTTCCGGATGAATCATTACTTCCAGGGATTCGGCTAGAATTACGGCTTCGGAAGCAGCGATTTTCTGATATCGATTCCAGGAATAAGTCAGATAAAAACTGCTGAGTACCAAAAAAGCTGCAGCAAGGGCAAGCATGTTGGCATTGGGATGAAAGCGGGGTGTTTGGCGGATCATCGGTACAGCTGTTGTAACGGGGTGTTCTTTCATAAAAAACTCCTCTGATGCAGGCAGGAGATCTGATCCTGTTCTTTTTTTATCTACTTGAAATATGTGTCATCATACTATTGTCAAAAGCAAACAGCGGCTAATGATGCTGTGAGCTCTGTAGATGCCGCGCCTGGATGTTCTCCGGGGGCAAGTTCGATAACCACAGCTCAGGTGATCATGCTTGCCCTGATAAACAACTTTCCTAAGATTTCTGCCACGGTTTCCCGCTGGCTTTGCCGGAAAATTGTTCTATGAATAGCTTAGCGGCAACCTGCCCAGGATGCAAGACCCAACGAATTTATTTTTGTGTAACCATTATATTG
>JAQVUC010000320.1 GCA_028699715.1 Anaerolineaceae bacterium
TCACAGGCACCTGATCGCCATTACGAGCAATCATTTCACCTAAGACTTCTTTCACAAACACAGGCGCGTTAGCAGGAACTGGTGTGCGGCGAATGTGCTGGCTGGTGATTTGCTGTGGGTAATCAACTTTGTACATGTTAGCGACAGCTTGATCGACTGCCTGGAAGTTCATCTGAACAACCTTCTCGCCCTTCTTGCCATAAGTCTTCTCGATAGAATGCTTGATTGCCGCAATGGCTTCATCCCGCGGTAAGACACCACTGATGGCGAAGAAACAAGTCTGCATGATGGTGTTGATGCGATTACCCATGCCTGTTGCTTCAGCCACTTTGTAGGCGTCAATGATATAAAACTGGATCTTTTTGGCAACCATGTCTTGCTGCATCTCAACAGGCAGAGTTTCCCAAACTTCTTCGGGGCTTGAAATGGTGTTGAGGAGGAAGACAGAGCCAGGGCGTGAGTATTTGAGCAAATCGAAGCGGTCGATAAAGCTAACCTGGTGGCAAGCCACAAAGTTGGCTTCGTTGTCTGAGATGAAATAAGGAGCGCGAATCGGCTCAGGGCCAAAGCGCAGGTGAGAAACGGTCACACCACCAGATTTTTTGGAGTCGTACTCAAAATAACCCTGGGCATGATTCTCGGTTTCTTCACCGATGATTTTGATCGAGTTTTTGTTGGCGCCAACAGTGCCATCTGAACCAAGTCCAAAGAACATGGCCTGGATGATGTTTTCACCCAAAATCTCAAAACTGGGATCGTAATCGATGCTCAGGTTGGTGACGTCATCAACGATACCAACTGTGAAGTGTTCTTTTGGTTGATCTTTGGCAAGTTCGTCAAAGACGCCCTTGACCATGGCCGGTGAAAAATCTTTGGAGGAGAGGCCGTAGCGACCACCAATTACAAGGGGCATTGCGCCGCATGAAACAGTTCCAGAGGAAATACCAGCATTCAGTGCGTTGACCACATCCTGGAAGAGCGGTTCACCGATCGAACCTGGTTCTTTGGTGCGGTCAAGAACAGCAATTTTCTTTACGCTTGCCGGAATGGTATTGAGGAACTGTTCGGTTGGGAAGGGGCGGTACAAACGCATAACGATAACAGCAACTTTTTCGCCGTGATTGTTGAGGTATTTGGCGACTTCCGAAGCCGTCTCTGCACCGGAACCCATAATTACGATGACGCGGTCAGCGTCAGGAGCACCGTAATATTCAACCAGTTGATACTGACGACCGGTCAGGTCAGCAAAGCGGTCCATCTCTTCTTGAACGATGCGGATTGCTTCGGTGTAGTAGCGGTTAACCGTTTCACGTCCCTGGAAGAACGTGTCAGGGTTTTGCGCGGTGCCCCGGATAAAGGGATTATCAGGAGACATAGCGCGAGCGCGGTGCTGCAGAACCATTTCATCATTGACCAGCGCGCGTAGATCATCATCGGTCAAGCGTTCGATCTTATTGATTTCATGAGAAGTGCGGAAACCGTCAAAGAAATGCACGAAAGGAATGCGGGAACGCAAGCTTGAAGTAGTCGCGATTGCGGCAATATCCTGGGCTTCCTGGGCCGAGTTGCTGGCCAACATGCCCCAGCCGGTTTGGCGGACAGCCATAACGTCTGAATGATCGCCAAAAATCGAGAGTGCCTGGGCAGCCAATGAACGCGCTGAAACATGGAATACAGCCGGGCTTAATTCGCCAGCGATTTTATACATGTTCGGGATCATGAGCAAAAGCCCTTGTGAGGCGGTGAAAGTTGTTGAAAGCGAACCTGCCTGCAGAGCACCATGGACCGCGCCTGCGGCGCCGCCCTCGGATTGCATCTCGATCACGGTCGGGACGTTGCCCCAGACATTTGGGACTCCTTCTGCCGACCACTGATCAGCATATTCACCCATGCCAGAGGAAGGCGTGATCGGGTAAATGGCGATCACTTCGTTGTACCTGTATGCTACGTGAGCGGTGGCTTCGTTGGCATCAGTCATTATCATTTGACGTTTCATATATCTTCTCCTGTTTTTCTTGTAGGACTATTTCATTGTTGTGACACATAAAAATCAGGCTTCCAGTTAAGTGGAAACTGATTACCTGTATTGTAACTTAAAAAACGGCTTGGAATAGGTAGATTTGCCCGAATTCGCAAAAATAAAGGCAGCACCCAGGAAACCGGGGTCAAAAATAAATGTGTATCAAATCGATCCTCTACGGTAGAATCTATATAATAGGAAAAAAGGGAAAGCTAAACAAATGGAAGAAACAAACAGGGTCAGATTCGAAAAATTCGTCTACGGGGGAGATTGCCTGGGCAGATTGGATGACGGCCGCGCCATCTTTGTTCCGTTCGCCCTCCCCGGCGAAACGGCTGAAGTGGAGATCACTGAATCCAAAGAACGATTTGCCCGGGGAGCACTGATAAACTTGGTCGAAACCTCCCCGGATCGCGTTGAAGCCCCCTGCCCTTATTTCACTGTCTGCGGTGGTTGCCGCTATCAGCACATAAGCTACGCGCAACAAGCTGAGCTTAAGAAAGATCTGGTTCGCGATCAGCTTGAACGCATCGGAAAATTCACCTCTATACCTCCGCTCTCGATCACACCCAGCCCTTCTGCCTGGGCCTATCGCAATCAGGTCCAGTTTCACCTGAGCCAGGACGGAAAGCCTGGTTTCAAGCGATGGAACAGCGACCAGGTCCTGCCCATTTTAAAATGCCTCTT
>JAQVUC010000321.1 GCA_028699715.1 Anaerolineaceae bacterium
TCAGGGTTCAAGAGACCTTGCTCCCTGGCTTCTTGGGCGGCGTTAAATTGCCGACGATTCAAAGGGTTAAATAAGGTGCCATCTCGGGTGACAACGTTGGGTGCCTGAGAATAGCCTGAACCGGGATTGTCGATGACCACACCAGTGATCACACCTGTAACAGAGTCCCAAACGACATGGCCTTTTGCCTGAACTCCATCAATGCCATCAGGCATATCGAAGTCAACAGTTGGGAGGGTGTATCCGCTGCCTCCATGCGTTAAAGTCAAGCTATCGACACCACCATAAGCAGTTGCGGTTGCATTCGTAGTCGCCCCACCGCCGGTGATTGTTACGGCTGGTTGCACGTAATTCCCGCCCGGATTGGTGACATTGATAGCGACCACAGTGTTCGTGGAGGTAACCACCGCTGTCGCCGCGGCACCAGCTCCAGCACCAGAGAAGCTAACAGTAGCAGCTGTGTAGTTACTGCCTGGGTCAGTAATAGTGATGCCGGTGATCGCTCCACCAGCGCCAACCTGGGCGGTTGCGGTTGCTCCTGAGCCATCACCAGCAATCGTGACAGCCACATCAGGCATGGTCAATGCGCTTAGGCCCCAGTTTGGATATGGACCAAAATAGTGGGGCACAACGCTTTCATCCACTGGTGAAGCTGGAAGCGACACAGGGATTGCCTCTACCTTGGCGGGAAAGCCTCCTGTAATCAAGGAGACCATCAACAGTATCAAGACTGTTGTACTAAGAATTTTGTTCTTAAACATCGTATACTCCTTCAATGATTGTCTTTAGGACGGCAAACAGAGTTTCTCTGATTGCCTGGTAAGTTAGTTTGATCGATCCGATCTAGTGAAAACTGAAATTTTGGGGGAGGATGGAAAAACATAATCAAGCCATTGTTTTCTCGGGTTGTTAGCAATATGTTTTTTTGAAACGACCGAAGCATGAATGTTTACCTCCATAAAAAGTATAGAAAAATTCCTTCTTGATGGCGTTAGAGCTGTTTTGTCTTAATTGGAAAGTATTGGCAGAATCCTGCTGATTGGGAAAGGCCTCCACCTAAAATTGCAAATATTTAGTGATTTCTGCAATTAAATACAAATGTTTGACTGTTGATAATTATTTACTCATTGATAGTCAAAAGTTTTTAAGGCTTGATCAAGGAATGTGCAGAAAAGTCCGTTATCGAAGCTCAGGTTTAAGGAGAACAGTCTTCATTGGGAAATAACAGCTCTTAATACAATTAGGAGACACATGAAATAACCGGTCTTGTTGGTTGTGATTACAGAAGAGGGAAAATGACCCCCAAATACCGCAATGAATGCAAACAATTATAAATATTCTCCAACGTCAAAATATCTTCTATGTATGTAGAATCTAAGCAAGCATAGGAGTTGATCATGATAAGCAAAATATCTATCCTATTAATTGAAGAAGATCTACCTCTTCAACACACCCTTGCCTATATTTTCAGACGGGGAGGTTTTGAAGTCGTCAGCGCTGCTCCAGATCTCAACGTACTGTCTCTACTGGCAGAATATTCGTTTGATTTAATTGTCTTAGGCCTGAATCAATCCTCGGATATTGGCTTATCTCTGTTTTTAAAAATAAAGAAAGACCATCCACTCTTGCCGGTCATCTTGCTCTCAGCTAATCCTGAGACCGATGTCGTTCCTGGTTTAAATGATGAAATAGGCTGGATGTTAATCCAAAAACCTTTTGAACCCAGCTTCCTCTTTAAAAGTGTTTCGGCAATTACAGGTGGCAGCTTGAAGCACGAATCGCAACTGATTGAAGTGGTTGCGTAATCTTCAGAATTTTTATCCTACCAAGCGATAACCAACATCACGCACAGTAATCAAATGATGTGGATCTGATGTGTCTTTTTCAATCGCTTTTCGAATTTTGTGAATATGCCAGCGCGTTATATCCCGGGCCTCTACTCTTGTGCAACTATATCCCTGAGACTCTTTAACCAAGTTTTCAAACGAAACTGCCTCAGGCGAATATCGCATAAGGGTCACCAGGTAATCAAATGAAGAGGATGGCAATGAGATCACATTGTCATCAATCGTTAGGTGGCGTGTGTGCAAGTCCGCCCTAATCGATCCACAACTAATAAATCGTCCAGAGTTTGTGTCACTTAATTCTGACTTATTCTTCAAAGCCTCTGGGGCGGGAGGAGCCGGTGATCCTAACTCAGCTAACAAATCTTGTACTTGCGAAATGATCTCTTTTTGCCTTTGTGGCTCCTTGTTTTCAGCCAGAACCTGGCTGACGCGTTCGAGGATAGCTGCCGGATCAATAGGCTTTAAAAGAAAATCTCGCGCACCGCCACGCACTGCCTGCATCGCCGCGTCCAATGTGGCATGCGCGGTCAGGATAATTACTGGCAGATCCGGGTTTACCTGATGGATTTCCGGGAGCATTTCTATCCCCAAACCATCTGGCAACTTAATATCAAGGAAGAGGAGTGAATAGGTGTCTTCGCGTAATTTTTTCATTCCCTCTTGCTTTGTTCCTGCCATCACAGGTGAATAACCTGACCTTTTGAGGATAGCCGCAAGAGTTTGCCGTAAAGCGGGTTCGTCATCTATGATCAATATTTTGTTCATCTAGATACCTCCTTCAAATTTCTACAGGGAACTCAAAGGGAGCCAGACAGCAAATTCAGCACCCTGATCATAATTACTGGCAGTTAGTCGTCC
>JAQVUC010000322.1 GCA_028699715.1 Anaerolineaceae bacterium
AAGAAATGCCTGAAATTTTTCCGGAAGCTTACTGAACTGTATGGTCTCGACCCCAAAGACCCTGATGCGGAATACCAGGAGTTTTCCTGGACCGACTCCTCATATGAAAAAAACGCCATGCAGAAAAAGAGCCCTGAAGATTTTGCTGAACTCATCAACCTGATAGAGGATTTTGCAGTTGTTATTGAGAAAAAATTACTGGACAAAGATAGTGCGTATTACACCTCATGGAAAAATCTGGGCATCTACACAAACATGGTGAATCTGCTGGTGCTGACATGGGAAAGCAAGGTTCTTCATAACGAGAAGCGCACGAAGGCATTATGGAGAATCCTAGAGTCCTATATTCGCAAACACGAAGAGGAAATAGGTACAGTTTTTGATGTCGGATCATACTTAAGCTGGATCGCGCCATACTTCAGGTAAAACAAGAAACGAACATCCCGTAACGCATATTTTCAAGAAATCGCATCCAAAATGACACTGATAAGATTTTGCACAACGCCTCAAAAGACCTGTTAACAGGTCTTTTGAGGCGTTGTCTGGACCATCAGTCTAAACTGTACTCCTATAGAATGGGCAGTTGGGTGCATAATCCTTTCTAGTTTGTTTTCCAGCTCCAGGTCCAATGCCCAACCTGGCTATCGGCTGTATAAGTTCCTTTACCGTAAGTCAAATAACTCAGTTCGAAACTCGATGAATTCTGGGACAGGACATTGAGCGATACCGTTGCATCCGATCCCTTCATGACGATTTTTTTGATATCGTTAGGCTGTGAAAATGCACCGTAACCAATATATTTAAGTGTTGCTGAAAAAGAGAGGCTGGTCAGCATATTGTTGGAAAAAGCCTGGTTCTCAATGCGCTCCAGGCCTTCTGGAAAAGCAACACTTTTCAGGCGGTTTAGCTCAAAAGCACCGGCACCGATTTCTTTAAGAGTTGCCGGAAAGGTTACACTGTCCAGGTTTTTTCCGTAGAAAACGTTGTATCCTATCTTGGTGATCGTCTTGCCGTTGCATATGCCCGGGATAATCAGATTGGCATTCGGTGAACATATCATCCCGATGATCGTATCCTCCTCAGTAAGAAAATGACTGGCAAAGCCTTTGCCCAGCTTTATCTTATCCTGGGACAGGCCATAAAAGGCAGACCTGCCAATATCTGTTACCGTATCCGGAATCGTCACTTGGGAAAGAGAGGTATTCGAAAACGCATTCGAATTGATCGCGTCTGGGATCACAACATTTTTTCCACCGGCCGGATTATAGTCAATGATCACCCCGCCCCTCAGATTAAAATAATGTTCGGGCAGTTTTATAAATGCCAGAACTTGAGCCGTACTTGCTGGTATTAAGCCTGCTTCTGCAGCTCTTATTCTGATTTTCTGGCCGTTTACCAGCTTCAGCCTGATATTTTCGCCTGGTAACCAGGTTGTGCCGTCGGAGCTGTATTCGTATTTATCGGTTAGGATCTGATTTGTCTGGTCATTGTAAGCGTCAATCGTGAAAAGCGGTGCCGGCGGCACCTCAGGTCTGGTGGCAACGAGCGTCTGCACTTTGCCCGCATAAACAGATCCTGCAGCGGCCACCCGAAACAGAATTCGTTGATCTGCCGTCAGATGGAGCGGTGTGCCACTGCCTTTCACCCAGCTTGATCCGCCATCTGTACTGTATTCATGAGCTGGCTGTATGAGCTCAGCGGTTTGGGCATGCTCATAATCGATTGTATAGGCCGGGGCTTTGGGAACGCCAACCAAAACAGCATCACCGACAATTCCGGAACCGCCAGCAACACTTGCACACACAAGGATTTTGCCGTATCCCGTTATGGTGACCTGTCCAGTGGTCTGGTCGACTCGTGCCGGACCGGTCTCTATGCTCCAGGAGAACTCCGGTTGATTCTCCTGTTCAGGGTTAACTTCAGCGGTTAGCTGAAGCGTATCACCAACGGCCACAAACATATCAGATCCGGGGCTGTTAACCATAATAGCGTTTATCAATACCGGAGCCCCTGCGCCCAACAAAGCTTCAGTTGTGGCTTCGCCTGTATCCTGCGGAGCGTCCATCGGAGAGCAAGCAGCCATATGAAAAACGGCCACAAGACCGGCAATCAGGATCAGTATCCTATGACCCTTGTTCGATTGATGTTCTGAAACTTTTTTTGTGTCCTGTTGATGCGTACCCATTGAAGTTTCTCCTATCTCATATTAAGCTGTTTAAAGTGAAAATTAAATATGATTTATATACTACACCTTTGAATAAGCATTCAACAAGCATACCATTGCATTGGACTTTGGCCGCGCCCGATCATGCCGGACAAAAAGCTTTTTCGGACCTTTTAAACGTTTTTTGTTTCCTACGCCAGCATAATATAATATGATTGGTTTGTTGAATGGCAAGGAGGTTGAAAAATGGACGCGTATGTGGAAAAAATTGCTCAGGTCCCCGCATGGGACAACGGTGCAGGACCCCTATGGGGCAAGGCATCCAGCGTTATTGCCCGCATAGACGGGGATGTCATCGTTTCCCTGCCCGAGCTTAATCCGCTAATGACCAATTTGAGCCGAGTCTCCCCGGTCTTATATATGAAGCGGGGGAGTGCTCCTTTTAAGCGGATGTACCATGACCCGATGCATTTTACCCGTGAACCCATGCCTCTGATGCGCGCCAGCGATGGGTCACTGATCATGACCACCAATCCC
>JAQVUC010000323.1 GCA_028699715.1 Anaerolineaceae bacterium
CGCAGACAAAAGTACCAGTTTGCGGAAAACAGCTATTTTTCTGCGATGACTTACTTGGTGGTGCGCGAAGATGAATCGGAAGTAAACACGTTGAAGGATCTGGAAGGTAAGACCATTGGTGTTTCTGTCGCTACACTATATGCCAATTTGCTGGAAGAATACAATAAAGAAAACAACGATGCCATCACAATCAGGTACTACGAAGGAAATATCACCTCGATTTTCCAGGATCTGGAAGCAGGCAGAATTGACGCTGCTATGAACGACAAGTTCATTATCAATGACTCGATCGAAACACTGGGCCTCAAAATTAAAACAGCCGGTGATCCCATTGATGTCAGCTTATGTTACCATCTGTTCCCTCAGGGGGCTGAAGGCGATGCACTGCGCGAAAAAGTGGATGAGGCACTGGATGCTATGATCGCTTACGGTACGCTTGCGGAAATATCCATCAGTTGGTTCGGTGAAGACCTTTCCTGACCAGGATCTTCGCTGAAACATCTGATCCATCATAACTGCGGGTAAGCCTGGAACGTATCGGGGGGATACCCCCCTGATACGTTCTGCCAGTATATAAAGGTGAAAATATGAATCAATTGTTTGATTTCGATTATATGTTCCGATCTTTTCCGGAAATTTTACGTCAAGCGCCCGTCACACTGCTCATATCGGTCGGCTCGATGGCAATCGGCCTGGTCATCGGTCTTATCACCGCCTTGCTTAAAATCTACAAAATTCCTGTTCTGAGCTGGATCGCCACCTTTTATGTTTCTTTCACAAGAGGAACGCCTCTGCTGGTTCAGATCTATCTGTCTTATTACGGCATCCCGAAGATACTGGCTTTTATGAATATCGGCCTCAATATTGGCCAGGTACCGAGTATCGTCTTTATCTATGTCGCATATTCTCTTAATGTAGGTGCTTATTTATCTGAGTCCATCCGCTCCGCTATTCAGGCGATCGACAAAGGTCAGGTGGAAGACGCGTACTCGGTAGGGATGAGCAAGGTGCAAAGCATGTTCAGAATCATCATTCCGCAGGCAGTCACCATCGCGCTGCCCAATTTTGGGAATTCTTTTATCGGACTGATGAAAGACACATCATTGGCTTTTATCATCGGTGTTGTCGAAATTATGGCGCAGGCTAAAATCGTCGGCGCACGCAGTCTTCGCTTCTTCGAAGTTTATATTAATTCGGCGATTATCTACTGGGTAATCTGTCTGATCATGGAAAGAGTTCTATACTGGCTCGAAAAGAAAACCAGGAAACATCTGGAAACCTGAAGGAAGGTAAAAAGAATGATCGATATTATTGATTTGCATAAAGCTTTCAAGAAAAACAAAGTGTTGAAGGGTGTCAACCTGCATGTTGATCCAGGCGAAGTGGTGATTATCATCGGACCCAGTGGTTCAGGAAAATCAACGATGCTGCGCTGCATCAATTACCTGGAGCGGCCAAACCGGGGCATTATCCGCGTTGACGACCTGAAAGTGGATGCCCGGAACGTGCATAGCAAGCAAATTGTTGCTTTACGTAATAAAACCGCTATGGTCTTTCAGCATTACAATCTATTCAAAAATAAAACGGTTGTTGAAAATGTGATGGAAGGCCTGATTGTCGCTCAAAAGATGGACAAGAAGTTGGCTTACGATACCGGCGTCTCTTACCTCGAGAAGGTTGGTCTGCTGGACAAACTGAATGAATATCCGGCCAAACTATCCGGCGGGCAAAAACAGCGTGTTGGCATCGCGCGGGCGTTGGCACTCAACCCTAAAGTCATCTTGTTTGATGAACCGACTTCCGCTCTTGATCCTGAGCTGGTGGGCGAGGTGCTTGAAGTTATGAAAGATGTCGCCAAAGAAGGCATGACGATGATTGTGGTCACCCATGAAATCAGCTTTGCCCGTGAAGTCGCTGATCATGTCTATTTCATGGATGATGGCATTTTTGTCGAAGATGGTAAACCTTCCGAGCTGATCAACAGCCCAAGAGAAGAAAGGACACGCCGTTTCCTTAGTCGGGTCACCCTGCGAGTCACTTGATCAGACAAACGGACACATACTGCTAACGATGATCAACACAGGAAGCTAAAACAGCCATAACGGCTGTTTTTTTGCTTGACGGAAGGAGTGATTTATGGTAAAAGTTAACCAATGTTAACTTAACACGAGGAGCAGTTGTCATGGAAAATGAATATAGGCCTTTGTGTGATCTGAAACCAGGAGAGTCGGGACATGTCGTCTCAGTGGGAGGCGGCAGCCAGTTGCATCAGCGTTTGATTGCCATGGGCGTGACGCCGGGCGCCTGGCTGATTGTGCGAAAGTTCGCGCCACTGGGTGACCCCATGGAGATCAATATCCGCAACTATGCCCTCTCAATTCGCAGAAAGGATGCGCGTGATATCCTCGTTGATACGCGCAAAAACGCTAAATGAGCATACGCATCGCTTTAGCCGGCAATCCAAACAGCGGCAAAACAACCTTGTTCAACCGCCTGACAGGCACCCGCCAGACAACAGGTAACTGGCCGGGCGTAACCGTTGAAAAGAAAACCGGCACAGTCCGCAAAACGCATGGTGGACTGACTGTTATCGATTTGCCCGGTATCTATTCCCTATCACCATACTCACTTGAGGAAATCATCGCCCGCAATTATATTGTTGATGAATCACCGGACGTCGTGGTCAACATCATTGATGCG
>JAQVUC010000324.1 GCA_028699715.1 Anaerolineaceae bacterium
GTCCTCAAGCCCGCGGGAGAGGTCTGTGGAAAGCATTTTAACCACAACCGTGCGGTTGAGGGATGTCTGTTGGGCCTTCCAAAGCATGGACATGCCGCCGCCACCCAGACGTTCGCCTATCTCAAGACCTTCAATCTCTGGAGGGCTGTCTTTTTGGTTTGGCATGGCAAATCAGGCAGGAACCGGCATTGGCTTGAAAAATCAGGTTGGTTAAGTATTGAAGAAAATTGCAGAAGTTGTTTCAAAAAAAGACGCGCAGATACTATAAGGATTTTGCGAAAAGTCAACCGGATTTGCCTCTGCTCAACCCGCTATACTGTATCTTTTGGCAATTCCGGCATGGCGCCGTTGGAAGGCGGCTCGGCACAAAACATTCTCTCGCAAAGCTCGCAAAGATTTTGTCTTGTTTCAGAAATACTTCCTGTCTTCTCTGCGACCTCCGCGTCTCCGCGGGAAACCTCTTTTCTTCGTGGCTTCGTGCCTTCGTGAGAGAATCTTTCCCCTGCCTTCTCCGTGAACTCTGTGCCTCTGTGGCAAATCTTCTTTCCCCCCCTTTGCGCCTGCCTGTGCGTCGCACGCAGACAGGTGCTTTGCGATCTTCCATGAGAAGGCAAAGTCAAGCATCCGTTTCACGGATACCTTATAACCTCTGTGTTGCTTATGCCATCTGTTCCTTTCCAAGGCTCAGAGCATTGAATAAAAGTTCCATACGTCACGCTTCCATCCGCACTCTTTTATGGAGGGCTTATGCCTCCGGTGCATTATAGTGTCCGTCGTGTGGCGCTGCTATCTTAGCGGCGCATTTTATGCTTGTGAGAACAAGCCATGATGCTGATCGCAAACCGCAGTCGCCAGGACGGAACGTTGAAACTCAAATTCTTTGTCCCAAACCTTTCTTGGATTTATTGCTCCTTGTTGTTCAACTCCATTAGCTTACGCAACCAGAGTTTTTTTGTTATGCAAAGGCTCGTAGATGGCTTTGTCTACCCACACCCTATGCAACAACACCGATAGCTTGCGAGCAACAGCCACAACTGCTCGTCGTTTGGCATTCTTGCCCCCAGAAGCTGCAAGGCGATGCCCGAACCGGCGCAGATCGCAGTCCTTTCCAAAACGCCCCATAATATGATGCGCGCAATTCACCAGCAGCGAACGCAAATACTTGTTGCCTTGCTTGGTAATTGGCAGTTGCTTATCAGTTGAACCGGATTGATCTCGCCTCGGCGTCAAACCCAAATAACACCCAACATCGCGGCTGCGTTTGAAGCGACTTGCATCTTCTATAGTCAAAACAAAAGCCAAAGCTGTTACCGGGCCTACGCCATTAACCTGTGTCAGTATTTGGGTCTCAGGATATTCTGTTTCAGAAACATATTTGATTTTCTTATCCAACTCCTTGATGTTTTCCGTTAGTTGCTCAATTTGAGCCACAACAGGAAGCAATGCCTGCGAAAGACTGGCAGGTATATCCAGGTGAGCTCGCTTATGAAAACTTTCAGAACTACATTTGCTTATACGTTCGCCTATTCCTTTCACCACACAGCGTACGTGATTGATTAGCTTGGTTCGCGTTTTCACAAGCATCTGACGTGATTTTATCATTGCCAAATCACACTGAGCTTTTTCTCCTCGATGAAAAATACGGTGCAGCAACCGAGGCTCAAGACGGTACATCAACCCTAATAAACGTGCATCACGTTCATCGCTCTTTTTTGCGGAATCCCAGATCGCTCTTAGCTTGCGCGGATTGCCTACCCATACGTCATGACCCATGTCCAACAATAGACGAGACACCCATCCAGAATGTGTTCCGGCTTCCATCACAACAACAGCACCAGAATGTTGGCTGAAGTATTTTGTCATGGCGGATTTTGTGTTGGTTATCCTCGCAGCTTTGTGCTCACGGCCATCTTCTTCAAAAACCACTGCAACGTTTTGCTTGTCTCCAAGATCCAATCCAATTACCTTGTTCATTAGCAGGCTCCTTTGTTTTTTGCAGCACTTCATGTGACTGCGCGTTTCGTTGTATTATATACAACACAAAGGAGTCCTGCCTTCTCATACTATCTTGGCGAGAGACTTCTTTTCTCTTTCCCTGCCCTCTACGCGCGCCCGCGCGACCACACCTCCACAAGGTGTTTGAGATTGAATTTTCACAGCCTGCAATTAGGATAACAGATGTTTTTCACACAACATTCGTATTTACAGCAAGGGGTTATTGCCGTGAATTTGCAGCACATTGATATGCAGGCTGTTGCCGGGCGCTATGACGACGCATTTTACATGAGAAACGAGCGGCCTGTCTTCAATATAAGCTATGAGCTCGGCAAAAACATCGAGATGCCCCCTGCCCCACCCACAATCAGGGAGCGCTGGTTCAATTTTGACTGGCGTCTGGATTGCTTTGAACGGCGCCTGGAAAACCACGGCTTCATGCTCGAAGGTTTCCCTAATTACCTTTGCAATCTTGGCCCGGATGTTCTGGCTGGTTTCACCGGAAGCGAACTTGTTTTTGAAAGTGAACAAACCTCATGGGCTCAATTCCGAGTGGCCGACTGGCACGAAACACCACCTATCCGGTTTATGCCGGAAGGTTTCTTCTGGCAGCAGATGCAAAAATTCCTCAAACTTTCCGTGGCGCACGGCAAAGGCCGCTGGCTGACCGCATCCGGCGATCTTCATACCAATGCTGATGGC
>JAQVUC010000325.1 GCA_028699715.1 Anaerolineaceae bacterium
CAGCATCCGGGCAAACAACAGCACAGATACCACAGGCGATGCATTCTTCAGGATGCAACATAAAAGCGGGGTGATAGCCCTTGGAACTCAGCCGGGACATATCAAGCGCCAAGACCTGCGTGGGGCAGTCAGCAACGCAAATTCCACAGGCTTTGCAATACAAGTCGTTAATTTCTACCCATCCTTTGGGTGGCATGCACTTCCTCCTAACAATTGGTTTTATCTGCCTTATGGGGTGAGCCTGGCAGTTTGACACTTCTAGTATACATCAAAAGAATGCCCAAAAAAGCTTTCACGGTTGCTTAAATAAGGAGAGAAGTTCAGACCAGATTTATTGAAATAAGGCAACAATTTTTGATTTCAGGAAATAGCCTTTGAATTTTTCGGCTGGCTTTTACCGGGAAAGTGAGGGTTTGTGGCACGGCATTTCAAGCAAGTTGGATCGTGCACACTCAACAATGAACCGCAATTCTGGCAAGTCCACTTAGCAACAATCGACTCAGTAAACGCAGACCGGCCTCCTGTTCCTAGAAGTTCAAAATTCGCCACCAAACTTTCAGCATAGCGGGTGCTATAGCGTTTATCAAGATCTCTCAGGCGTCTGCAGGGATATTTTTGGCACTGATAGCATTGCAGCCCTGGTTTGTCGATCTTTTGTTGACACAAAACAATGCTGCAGCGATCGCAATATCCGGCTTTATATCCTCCCGGCACCTGGCACCCAGTACAGCGTTTTTGCTCACGTTGGAAAGCTTTGCATAGGTCACAAACCAGCCCACAAGGTGCAATTATCAGATCTTTCACTTTAAACTCCTGAACTGAAAATTGATTCTTTTCTAAAGCGAATTATAGTACTCAACAAAAATTAATGCCTGGTTTAAGGGAAAGCTGGAAGAAAAATTTAATTTTCCAATCAACTGGGAATGCACTTAGGTGTTTGTTTACCTGATGTCTCATTTTTTTTATAACATAAACGTATTCGAGAATCAAATTTAGATGGTCAGTCTTGAGCCTGTCAATGGTAGAATCCAGATAGTACATTAATGGAGAGATACAATGCCCGAAGCAGTCATCATAGATTCAATTCGCACGCCTGTGGCCAACCTCAACGGCGGGCTCAGCAGTGTCAGGCCAGACGATCTGGCAGCCCTGGTCATCAAAGCCATCCTGGACCGTAACCCCATTGACCCAAAACTGATCGACGATGTAATTATGGGCTGCGCCAATCAGGCCGGGGAAGATAACCGCAATGTGGCACGCATGTCGCTTCTGCTCGCTGGAGTACCTGAAACTGTGCCCGGCTTTACCATCAACAGGCTGTGCGCATCGGGACTTACTGCCATCAATCAGGCAGCCCGGACAATTAAAGCCGGCGAGGCTCAGATGATTATTGCGGGAGGGGTTGAAAGCATGACCCGTGCGCCGTTTGCCTTCAGCAAACCCACCAGTGGTGGCAACTTCACCACGTACGACACCTCGCTGGGTTGGCGCTTTATCAATCCGAAAATGGAAGCACTGTATGGCACCGATGCGATGGGCATCACCGCTGAAAACGTGGCTGAGCAATATGAAATCAGCCGTGAAGATCAGGATGCTTTTGCTTACCAAAGCCACCAGCGTGCCATCGCCGCACAGGATAGCGGTAGATTTGATGCTGAACTAATAACTGTCCCGATCCCCCAACGCAAGAGAGAGCCAACATGGTTTGATAAGGATGAGCACCCCCGTCGCGACACCTCTCCGGAAGCCTTAGCCAAACTCAAACCCGCATTTAAAAAAGACGGCACGGTCACGGCTGGCAACTCTTCCAGTCTGAACGACGGAGCCGCCGCCTTATTGGTCATGGAGGCTGAAACCGCTTCAAGCCTGGGCTTGAAAGCAAAGGCGCGCATTGTCACCAGCGCGGCCGCCGGCGTAGTTCCACGTGTGATGGGCACTGGTCCGATCCCCGCGGTACAAAAAGCCCTGCGGCAAGCTGGGCTGCAGATAAGGGACCTGTCTCTGATTGAACTAAACGAAGCCTTTGCCTCCCAGTCCCTTGCTGTCATTCGCACTCTGGGTTTTGATCAAAATATCGTCAATGTCAATGGTGGGGCCATAGCACTGGGACACCCGTTGGGTTGTTCGGGCGCGCGGATCATGACCACTTTGCTTCATGAAATGGAAAAACGCGCCCCGGAAGAAAAACGACCTTATTACGGTTTGGCTACGCTTTGTGTTGGCGTGGGCCAGGGTGAAGCCACAATTATAGAATGGTTGGACTAAGCTACTTTCTCTCCTGAAAAGGGAACTTGTTCCAATAATTTCAGCATTTTAATGCGGACTGCCGCGGTCAATTGACGGGGGTCAAGAGTGGGATCGAGTTCCTTGGCAGCTATAGCCGTTCCAACGTCTATGCGCAAGGGTTGCTTCCAATCTTCTTTTTTTGAAAGCCTCTGCATCATAAATTCAGCCGCCATCGCCAATTGATGGCGCCTTTTTTGCGTCTTGCCTAAACGCGCAAAACGACTTTTCCAGGCTTTTGAGGTGATAACACCGCTGACAAGCATAGGTAGCAACCGCGCTTCAGGTACTTTATTCAAAAAAACACCAATGCTTTCAGACCAGCTTTCCACTGCCTCGGCAGCGCCGGTCATGAGGGCTGGGTCTGGCTCAAGGTTTCCAGCTGGAAAGATGATCACTGCCATGCCATC
>JAQVUC010000326.1 GCA_028699715.1 Anaerolineaceae bacterium
GCATAAGGCCAGCAACGTCAGGAAATTCTGCAGCGACGCGGAGGGAAAGCAAAGCGCCCATTGATTCACCACCCAACCAAACCTGATCGCATACTTCTTCCATTTCCAGGTAAGCCTGTTTGACTTCCCCATACCAATCCTGCCATTTTGTCTTGTTTAAGTCATCTGGATGAGTCCCATGACCTGGCAGTAAAGGCGCTTTGACAGTGTACCCAAGTGCGTTAAGGCGGTCAGCCAGGGGGCGGATTTCAGCGGTTGTGGCTGTTAAACCGTGTACCAGCAAAAAGCCGGTTTTGCCTCCTTTATAAGTGAAGGGCTCTCCATCAAGGTGCGGTCTGACCATGTAGGGGTTGTCCATTTACTCCTCCTTGGGCTATTTTACCCAATTAAAATTAAAAACAACCTTCTGTATCACAAAAGGCTGTTTTTTGTAGCTATCTTTGTTGGATTAATCTGCCCAGTACTCGAGCTTTTCGATCAGTGTTTGGAAAACTTGTGTGCTGGCTGCCCTGGTGATAAAGCCAAAAGTGCCTGCCTCATCCAATTCATCATGAGTGAATGTGCCCACTTTTTGTTCGTTGATATAGAACTCAAATTCGTTGTCATCTGCCTGGATGCCGATGCGATTGGTTTCGGCAGGAGGATTCAAGGCAGTTGTGGACTGGTAAGCCAAGAGGTCATTGGTTTTATTATCAGCGGTATATTGACTAAAGCCCCAGGTGCCATCACAAGTAATGCCCATGTAGTAATAGCCATTGTCTTCTGTCCAGCGGATGACCAAACCGAAGCGATCCTGACCGGTGCATTTGGGCATGGCAAAAGTGGTTTCAAAGTAGCCGTCTTCGTATTCCGGATAGGTGGTATACCAACTGCTCCACCAGGGGGTTCCTTTGGAGACAAATTCGAGTTGACCGTTGGCGACTTTTGAGAGGAATTGATCATTCTCAAAATCCCAATAGGTGCCATAAGTGAAGTCTTCCAGGAGGTCTGGCTCGCCGCTCCAGGGATCATCCCCACTGCTTTGGGTTGGGGCGGTGGTTTCAGTTGGCACTGGAGTTGCGGTAGGAAGGGCGGTCGCGGTTGGAGCTTCCGTGGGAACTTCCGTAGCTGTTGGTACTGGTGCTTCAGTTGGGGGTTCTGTCGGGACTGCTGTAGGCTCTTCGATTTCTTCGGTCTGGACTGGTTCTTCAGTCGGCTCGGGTGACTCTTCGGCTGCTTGTGTTTCTGTAGCTATCGGAAATTCGACAGTTGCTTCGGTCGTAGTTAAGGCAGCTTGAGTCAATATCGAGGCCACATTGGTCTGAACCACGGGGTCTTGTGAAAGATCTCCCTCTTGCACAGGGAAATTGCAGGCGGACAAGGTCAGCAGAATAATTAAAAGAGGCAATAGTTTTTTCATAGTGGATTCCTTTTCAGTTATGTCACTGCAGTTGTTGCAATTTTTGCTCCAGCTCAGGCCAATTGCCCAATAAAAATTCATTTGACGCTTTCAGGTAAAATTGCCCCGTAACTTAAGCGAGACTTTAGGGGTTAAACTTTAGTAGTTTGATTAAAAAGGAAAATTAGATGGACTTATTTGATAAATGTTATGACTATACGGCCGCGCGGCAAGCCAGGGCGCAAGGGACTTATCCTTACTTTATCCCTTTGGATCGAAATGAAGGCACAGAGGTAATTTATCAGGACCGCCGGATCATCATGTGCGGTTCAAACAATTATCTTGGTTTGACCACCCATCCGAAGGTCAGGGAAGCCGCCGTTGAGGCAATCAAAAAATATGGCACCAGCTGCACCGGTTCCCGATTTTTGAATGGCAACATGACCATCATTGAAGACCTGGAAGAAAAACTGGCGGATTGGGTCGGCAAGCAGGACGCCCTGGTCTTTTCAACTGGAATGCAGGTCAATTTGGGCACGATCAGCTCCATTGTAGGGAAACGGGATATCGTAATTCTGGATAAAGAAGATCATGCCAGTATCGTTGATGGGGCATTTCTGAGCGGAGGCAAAATCGAGCGTTTCCGCCATAATGACATGACCCATCTTGAACGTGTTTTGAAAAGCCTGGCGGAAGAGTCCGGGAAATTGCTGATTGTGGATGGTTTATTCAGCATGGAGGGAGACATTGCCAAACTGCCAGAAATTGTGCACTTGTGCAAGCAATATGGCGTCAGGATCATGGTCGATGACGCCCACGGTATGGGTGTTTTGGGCGGTGGTCGCGGCACATCTGCGCATTTTGGTCTGACAGACCAGGTCGATCTGATCATGTCGACCTTTAGTAAATCGTTCGCATCGATTGGTGGTTTTGTTGCCGGCGATTTTGACACCATCGATTACATCAAGCACCACGCCCGCAGCCTGATTTTCAGCGCCAGTATCCCTCCCGCTAACACTGCTACCGTTTTGGCAGCACTTGAGGTGTTGCGGGAAGAGCCGGAACGGGTTGAGCAGCTCTCTAAAAATGCTGAATTTATGCGCAAGGGATATCAGGAATTAGGTTTTAATACCGGGCAATCTGAATCGCCCATTATCCCGATCATCATCGGGGATGACGCGCTGACCTTTAAGGTTTGGCATGATCTGATGGAAAACGGTGTCTTCGTTAACCCTGTGATCGCGCCGGCAACCCCCCATGGTCGCCAACTTTTGCGCACCAGTTACATGGCCACCCACACCCAGGCACAGTTG
>JAQVUC010000327.1 GCA_028699715.1 Anaerolineaceae bacterium
GACGCTGACTTACCTGGCGGCTGCGTTTAAAGGCAACTGAGTAGTCTAATTCCAGGTTGTCAAAACTGATTCCGTAATCTTTGGCATTATTGCGCAGGGTATATGCCATCTCAGCGTTGTGCAGCAGCGCTTTAGATGGGATGCAGCCAACGTTCAGACAAACCCCACCCAGCCACTGTTTGTCAATGATGGCGGCTTTCAAGCCTAATTGTGAAGCGCGAATCGCGGCGACGTAACCGCCCGGACCAGCGCCGATAACGACGACATCAAATTTCTTCATTTTTTCTCCTTATCTTTTCGTGTCCTTATTTTATAAATGTGCCGGCTTGTAACTCGTCGAAAGCATGTTGAAGTTCTTCTCTCGTATTCATGACGATCGGACCACCCCAGGCAACGGGTTCGTGCAAGGCTGGTGCGCTGGCCAGGATGAAACGTGCCGTATGCCCTGGCATTGCGCTGACTTCAACTAAATTGCCATCCTCGAGCAGCAGTGCGGTTTTTTCTTCAAAAATCTCACCACCTACCATGGTCTCACCCAATATTGAAAAGACAAAGACGGTCTCGTCCTCTTTGACCGGAATCTCGATGCTTTGTCCCGCTTTCAGGTTGACATCCAGCAGGGTGGCCTGGATATGGTGTGGCTTTGCGCCTTCAACTCCTTCATAAGAGCCAGAAATGACTCTCACACTCGCACAACTTTCTTCAACCAGGCCTCTGTCTTCAGGGCGGATATCGAAGTATTTCGGTTCGGTCATTTTTTCAGCTGCCGGCAGGTTGAGCCACAGCTGCAAACCAAGGAAGTGTTCGGATTCCTGGGGCATTTCCTGGTGCAAAATGCCGTTACCAGCAGTCATCCATTGGCTGGCGCCCGGTGTGATCATCCCCTGATTGCCCAGGTTGTCCTGGTGGGCTAGTTTACCTTCTACAAGATAGGTGATGGTCTCGATTCCACGATGTGGATGCATAGGAAAACCGCGTAAATAGTCCGGTGGGTTGGTCGAATCAAACGAATCGAGCATCAAAAAAGGATCGAAGTCTTCCACTGTGTTTCTGCTCAAAACTCGGGTCAATTTGACACCCGCTCCATCGACAGCCGGTACGCCCCTGACTACCCGGGCAACTTTTCTTGTTTTCATTTTCTTATCTCTTTCATCCAAAAATACCTAATTTATCCAGATCTACGGTTATTGGTCTGTGGTCGTAGCCTTCTCCACTGGAAAAGAGGCGAGAAGGTGTGTTATTTTAATTGTCAATTTCCCTAAACGTTCGCTCCATCATGTGCATTGAAAGATTAATATCCCATCTGACCATGCAACGATTCGTCTTGATCAATGTATTGCTGTACTCTAGTTACGCGATAATTGTCTTTGTCATCTCGAATATACACCATCTCGATGCCGGCGTTAATGATCATCCTTTTACACATCGAACATGGGTTGGCATTTTTCACGTAATTGCCATCGTCTTTCAGGTCTATCCCAGCCAGGTATAACGAACTGCCCAGCATGCGTTCGCGTGAGGCGCTGATTATGGCGTTTGCCTCAGCATGAACACTGCGGCAGAGTTCGTAGCGCTCTCCCCGGGGAACATTCATTTGCTCGCGGATGCAAAAGCCCAGATCGATGCAATTTGCCCTACCCCTTGGGGCTCCAACATATCCGGTTGAAACCACCTCATCGTTCTTCACAATCACGGCACCATATTGCTTGCGCAGGCAGGTGGCGCGTTGGCTGACCATTTCAGCAAGGTCAAGGTAATAGTTGATTTTGTCACGTCTGATCATGGGCAACCTCTTTAAGCAAACAACCTGCTGAAATTGTAACCGACAGCAACGCAAAAGTAACAAGACTTAGCGACCATATACAACCTGTTGAAACGTCGATTCATTTGTTGTAGGGACCATGGATCCTGGTTTACAAACCCTCATCATCCACGAACTGATAAAAGGCTTTTTCCTGCGTCTGATCCGTTCTTGAGATGGTGCCCACCGGGGAGGCATAGACCATAAATTCTTCTTCCCCATCCAAACCAAACAGTGAGTCGCTAACACTCATATCCAACGCAGCGATTGCACAGGTGCCCAATTCCAGTGCGGTGCAGGCCAGGTAAAGGTTTTGACCGACGTGGCCAGCATCAATCAGGGCGGGTCGGTGAGCCCAAATGCCATAGCGCCACTCACAGCGGTAAGGCACAAAACTCCAATAGAAAATCACGCTGGCTTTGCTTGCCCAACTCTGACCTTCAAGCGAGACAGATATCGCATCCTGCAGGTCTGGCACTGGATGCAAGAATTCTACTTGGTGACCCATGGGTAAATAGTGATAAGCTCCCGCCTGCAAGCCTTCGACATTTTGCACCAGCAGATAGCTTTCAAAACCATGGCGCGCGCCACCAGAAGGAACAGTGCGCAAAGTCGCGTAAGCTTTACCACGGACGTCCTTTATCCCCTGTGTTGCCCAAAGCAAAAAGGATAGCTGCAGCAGACTGACTTGTTCTCCGGTGTAAACGCGAGAGCTTTTCCGCTCTTTCAGCAAACTGATGAAATCTTGCTCCATGTCAAGATCCTCGAAATTTCTGGGGAGTTGTAGGGCCTGATCTCTCATTGCTGCTTTGACCAGGGGCGGTTGAGGTAATTTGAGTTGCTGGTCTGATTCAAAATCATCATACGGGCTGGTGGAAAAACTCTTC
>JAQVUC010000328.1 GCA_028699715.1 Anaerolineaceae bacterium
CTCGATCCAGGGCAACGCGGCAGATCTTGACCCGCTGGCCTATGAACCACACTACGAGCTCATCACCCAACCGGACCAAGTGCAAATCTACGAAGGCATCATGCAAAACAGCGATGAGGAGGTCACTTACACCCTGCTCAGGGCGGGCAGCTTTGCCAAGGATAACCGCCTGCTGCCGCCGGGAGCGGGTAAGGAGACACTGCCGGCGGATATCGCGGTTTACGGTCTGGCAGCACAGGACGCAGACTTTGTGGGCGGAGGTGATTCGGTGCGCTACCAGGTAAATACCAGCGGTTTTGAGGGGCCTTTTACGGTCAATGCAGAGCTGCTGTATGAAACACTTTCCTACCGCTTCGTGCAGGACCTGCTGCTGGACGAAACTGAACTGACCGAGCGCTTTGGCGCTTATTATGCCAACTCTGATAAGACCGCCTCGGTCATTGCCAGCCTGGAGATGAGCACTGATAATTGATAGATAGTAATCATGTTGATTGAAGGGGAAATCTAAATGAAAAAGCCCGCGAGCTGACTCTCTCGTGGGCTTTAGTTTGATAGAGAAAAGTAGGGAACAGGCCCTTGTTCTCGCCGGTGTCCTCACCGCGCGAGGGTTTTGACCGTCAGGTCTCCATATACACTTTGGGTTCTTCCACCTGGCAGTCATAAATGCCAATCCTGGTTGAGGCTTGCCTCAACCCTACGTAATTATTGACCGAATTTCAACCTCTTGTTCTTGCAAGGTCTCCCGACCTTGCAAGGGCTTTGACCGTAGGTCTCCACCTACCCTTCTCCATAAGGCACGATTGGTATTTCACCAATTTCTCCATTGATCCAATACCCGGCTGAAGAATGTCTCCAATGTTCAGGCAATGTTACGAAGCCCTTCTTGACAGGATTTTCGTGGATATAGTTCAATTTCTGCATTAAGAATTGCTCAGAAGCCAGGGCTTCAGCATGCCAACCCGGCTGCCAGACCTGTCGGATCCGGTCATTTAGTTGCTTGGCACGAGTTGTCTGGGAAAGTGCTTCAGAAAGATTTGCATCAATATATTCTGCGAGCTTGTTACCAGTAAACTTACGGAACTCTGTCAAGGTTTTGCCTAAGCGCTCGTTCTCGAAATCTGCGTCAGAAACGAGGAGATGTACATGATTTGGCATGATCACATAGGCATGGATGCGTAAATATTTGTTTGCGTGACAAAATCGCAGGCTGTCGTAAACGATTTCTGTTGCTTCGGGATTTATAAAAACTGGTAGCCAATCGACAATTGTGAAGGTGACAAAATAAACATAAACACCATCGATGAATTTGTAACTGTCCATTACGCAATTATATTGGATAAGTTGTGAATGGATTGATGTCCTGTCAGGATTTCTGGAGACCTTGCGGTCAACTACGTCGCGCGGTCAGGAGACCGGCGACAACGGAGGTTCAATCCTGTTCGCTGACTGTAAAAGCATCAAGGACTGGCAGTTCGTCCAGCAGCAAAGGTTTCAGATAGCCATCGCTCATTTGCATGACCTCATCCGCCACGGTGGTGATCCCCAAATCATGCGTGACCACGATGACAGTGTAGTTATCCTCATGCGCCAGGTCCCTCAACAACTGGACGATCTTTTCGCCGTTGGCGATATCCAGGTTGCCGGTGGGTTCATCCGCCAAAATCACCTTGGCGCCGGAAGCCAAAGCCCTGGCGATGGCCACGCGCTGTTTTTCGCCACCCGAGATCATATTGGGGAAGCGTTTATGCACGCTATCCGGCAGATTAACGTGAGCGATATATTCACGTGCAGTGACGGCTGCGTTTTTGGGCGACTTTCCCAGCAGTTCCATGGGGAAACAAACGTTCTCCAGGCAGGTCATAAGCGGGAATAGGTTGAATGATTGATAAACCACAGCCACGTTTTCACGGCGGTACTTATCCAGATCGACAGCATCGGTGGGCACTCCCCGGTAGAGCACCTGCCCGTCTGTGGGCAGAGCCAGGCCGGCAATCAACGATAACAAAGTTGATTTGCCAGAGCCGGATTTGCCGATGATGGCGTACATTTTGCCCTCAAAAAACTCCGCGCTAGCTTCCCTGACCGCTTCAACGCTCTGGTAGTGGTTGCTGTACTGAAAACTGACCTTATCAAGTTTCAGAATTGGTTCTGTGGGTGTGTTTTGTTCCATAGCACTTCTATTCCTTGGTAAACAAGATATCCAACACCTTGGAGCGTCCCATCAGCCCAATGGCGATGAAGATGCCCGTTGTGTAGACAATTAAAAACAAGCTCAGATTTTGCTGAACAGCCGGCAGCCATTCCGGCCTGAAAAAGAGCAAAACGGCGATCGGCAAGAGCCCGATCAGGAGCAGGAAAAATTGCTCCAGGAAAAATGATGAGTAGACCTGAATCGGCTTGGAGCCCAGGCTGCGCATGATGGCAAATTCACCCAGGCGGTTGCGGGTCAGCAAATAAGACAAAATGAAGGCAATGATGCCGGAAAGCAGCAGCATGATCGGGATGATGAAATTCATAAAAGAGAGGTGCTGCTGGATTGAGTGCAAGCCGTCAGCCAGGGCTTTATCCTCAATCACAAGCGCCAGGCGGTTGGAGCGGATCACGCCGACCTGGCTGTAGCCGTTTTCTTCCAGGTAATCCCGCAATTCATCCAGTTTGCGCGCGTCTTGCGGGATGATGGTAGC
>JAQVUC010000329.1 GCA_028699715.1 Anaerolineaceae bacterium
ATTCTGAGTATATCGAGTAATGCATCTTACTCACCTGTCTCTTAGCAACTTCCGCATTTTTTCCCGCCTGGAACTTGATTTTCCCAGGCGGGTGATTTTATTTCACGGTTCCAATGCCCAGGGGAAGACCACAATCCTTGGAGCGGCAGCCTTTTTAGCCCTTTTTACCTCTTTTAGCGCCAATTCAGACCGCCAGTTGATCAACTTCAATCTGGCAGAAGCAGAACCACTTAAAGTTGCCAGAATCGTTGGCGAATTTTCCCGCGGTGGTAGAAAAAACACTCTTGAGGTCAGGCTCATCCTTGAGCCTAACGGAGCGGAGGGCAGCCTCCGACTGCGCAAGGAAGCTCTTTTGAATGGAGTCAGCCGTCGCTTTAGCGAACTGTTTGGTCAGTTCAATGCGGTCAGTTTTTTGCCGCAAATGGCAAAGATCATCGAAGGTTCTCCTTCTGACCGGCGCAGGTATATTGATGAGATCTTGTGCCAGATCGAACCCGGTTATTCCAAGCATTTGCTCAAATATAATCAGGCCATCGTCAGACGCAATGCCTTATTGAAGCGGCTTGGCGAATTTGGCGGGTCAGCGGACCAGTTGGATCCCTGGGATTCCCTTTTAGCCGAACACGGCTCCTTCCTGATCAAAGGACGGATAGAGCTCATCAAACAATTGGGATTGCTTGCCAGAGAAAGTCACCAGCAGCTCACCCAGGGCAAAGAGGTTTTCCGATTGGATTATCAGCCATCCTTTGACCCCATTCAGCCTAAAAGCGGGCAGATCAGTTTACCAGTGGAAACCTTGGTAGACCGAAGTGGGCTGGAGGCAAAAGAGATCGAACTGTCTTTTGCCCATGAGCTGCGTCAACGACACCGCAAAGACATTCAGCGCGGCTCCACAAGCAAAGGTCCCCATCGGGACGAATTGCGTTTTCTGGCAAACCAAATAGACCTTGGTGATTTTGGTTCCAGAGGTCAGTCACGCACGGCACTTCTATCTCTCAAATTTGCTGAAGTTGAACTGATGAAAGAGCGCAGTGGAGAATGGCCGGTGCTCTTGCTGGATGAGGTCATGGCTGAGCTTGACCCGCACCGCAGAGCGGCCCTGATGGGTCTCTTAGACAAAGTAGAGCAGGCTTTGATCACCACCACTGATGTGGAGATGTTTGAAGCGGACTTTTTGGCAAACCATGAGGTCTGGAATGTAAAGCAGGGAATCGTTTCACAAGTTAGCAAGCCATGAAAGATCGACCAAGCTTCAGAGAGTGGACGGCCAGATTCTTTATCGCAATAGTTTTGGCGATGAACTTGATCTGCGCGGTCGATTTCATCCTTCGCCCGGACCTCTACGTGGGTTCTAATGAGCTGGCTGGCGAGGTCGGCAGAGCGGCGATCATCGGGTTTGGGATCCTGTTTTTGATGTGGCAGGTGCCTTACTTTTTCGCGCTCTACCATCCAAAAAAGTACAAGACTTCTTTATTGCAGGCTATCCTGATGCAAACCATCGGTCTGATCGGGGAGGTCTGGCTCTTAAGTACTCTTTCAGCCGAACGCGTTATATTGCGACGATCGATCACGCGTTTCGTGATTTTTGATGGAGGCGGCTTGGTTTTATTGCTGCTTGCTGCAATTTTGACTGGTTTTCATTTTAGGTCTTCTGAGAAAGAGGAGCAATGATGTTTTCAGACCTGGTACTTAAAAATCGAAGTTATCGCAGATTTGATCAAAGCGTTCGCATTGGTCAGGAAACGCTGGTCGATTTGGTGAAGTTGGCCAGAATCGCGCCCAGCCCGGCAAACTTGCAAGGGCTCAAATTTTGGCTGGTTCATGAAGAGTCGGATTGCGAGCAGGTTTTCAGTTGTCTGAAGTTTGCCGGTTACCTCAAGCAGTGGGGCGGACCCAAAGCAGGCGAAAAACCGACTGCCTACATGATTATTCTGGGGGACAAATCTATCAAACCAAGCTTTGAGATCGACGCCGGCATTGCCGCTCAGACCATGCTTTTGGGGGCGGTTGAAAAAGGCTTCGGCGGTTGCATGATCAAGGCCATCAAGCAGGATAAATTACGGGGAATTTTGGCCATCGGGGAAAATCTGGAGATCGTTCTGGTGATTGCCCTGGGCAAGCCGGCTGAAACCGTTGTGATCGAAGATTACGATCCGGCGCATGGGATTGAGTATTACCGCGATGAACAAGGCATTCACCATGTGCCCAAACGCGGATTGGACGAATTGATCTTGCATTGGTAAGTGGTGCTGGGAAGATAAACCAGTTTACACGAGGGGAGACCTGCGGTCAAATCGCGTGCTCGGCCTATGCCCGCCACGATATGGACGTGTATCTGGAGACCGGCATGAGTGCGAGTAGGTCGGAATGAGACCGGCGCTAAAACTTAGTCTGATATCTATCTCAACGGTCTCACTCCGACGATGGAAGTCAAATATAAGAGTACTTGAATTGATGAATTGCCGATCAACGGCGGAGTGGCCAACCAGGCGAACAGATACACGGGGCGGGAAGAAGGCCTTTCCCCCCCAGCAAAAAGATCAAAGCACGGTTAGATGTTAAATTTCCAAATTTCAGGGGATAGGGATTTCAGTAGTTCACGGCTCTGCGGTGTCGGTTGTTGGAGTAAGCTGCGTTTCTTCCTGTGTTGGGGTTTCCGCATAAGTAGGCGGGGGGGGTATGG
>JAQVUC010000330.1 GCA_028699715.1 Anaerolineaceae bacterium
GCTTGACCCGTTCACAGGCTCTGGCACGACTGGCATTGCTTGCGTGTTGGAAGGGCGTGAGTTTATCGGCATTGAGCGGTAAGCGGAGTATGTCGAGATTGCAGAAAAGCGGATTGCACATTACCGCTTGCCGATATTGGAAGAAGTGATCGAGTGAAAAAGTACGATCCCTGGAATTGCGACCTTGATAAGTACGAATTTGACCCTGTGGCTGGGCAGGTTGCAGTCGACTTTATTGAAAATTACATTACCCATGTCAAAGGGGAGTTAGGCGGCAAGCCTTTTTTGCTTTTGGAGTGGGAAAAGGAATTTGTGCGCAACCTTTTCGGCTGGAAAGAAAAAGAAACTGGCTATCGGCGTTACCGTGAGGCGTTTGTATTTGTGGCACGGAAAAATGGCAAAGCATTAGAAGTCAATACTCCGATTCTGACTACTACAGGTTGGAAGAAACACGGCGATTTAGTCCCTGGAGACTTTGTTTTTTCTCCTGATGGCGTACCCGCAAAGGTTATCTATTCTACTCCTCATTATGAGGGGAATTGTTATTTTGTGGATTTCTCAGGCGATGAAGCAATTATCGCTCACGAAAATCACGAATGGAAAACTAACCGCACCTGGTATACAGGAAAGCCCAAATGGATAGAAGGTGAAAAGCCTTTGGTTACCACTAAGCGGATTGCGGAAACTCTACGATGTGGGAAACGCCAAGACCTTGTGCATTCTGTGGATGTTGCGAAACCGATACAGTTTGAGCCAAAAGAATACACAATACCCCCGTATGTTTTAGGTGTTTGGCTTGGCGATGGCGACTCTGACACTTGCAGGATCACGATTGCAGAACCTGAAATTGTCCAGAAGCTATCTGATTATGGTTATCCAGCCGAATATAGATCAAGATACCGACACCTTGTTGGACGGGGGAAGTTTCAAAAGCAACTGCGTGAAAAGGGCTTACTGGGCAATAAGCATATACCACAAGAATACTTGCTTGGTTCAGTTGAGCAAAGGCTCGACCTCTTGCGCGGATTGATGGACACAGACGGTTATGTGTCTTCGGCTGGACAATGCGAAATTGCATTAACCGACGGTAATTTGTTTCGCCAAGTTGTCGAATTAATTACAGGCTTGGGATTAAAGCCCCGCGTAATGATTGATCATGCTCAGTTAAATGGGGTTGACTGCGGAGTTAGATATAGAGTCCACTTCTATGCCTATCAAGACACGCCAATAGCATATATTGAGCGAAAAGCCAAACGGCAAAAAGAAACTCCAAAAACAAGGCAGCGCAGCCAGACTCGGATGATTTCAAATGTTACGCCCGCAGGTAAGCAAACAGTCAACTGCATCACAGTCGAAGGCGGGATGTATCTCGCAGGAAAGCAACTTATCCCAACTCACAACTCACCTCTTGGGGCTGCCATAGCGCTTTATCTGCTGATTGTGGACAATGAGCCTGGTGCAGAACTAATTTCTGTGGCAGCAGACCGAGACCAGGCACGGGCTATTTTTGACACGGCTCGTTTTATGGTAAAGCAAAACGCCGCACTGGACGAGTTGGTTAGTGCTTATCGCAATGCGATTGTTGCTAAGCAGGGGGCTTCGGTTTACAAAGTTGTTTCATCGGATGCTGGCACTAAGCATGGCGGCAACTTACACGCCGCGCTTTTTGATGAGTTACATGCGCAGAAAAACCGAGACCTTTACGATGTTGTCCAGACCAGTTTTGGCGCACGCCGCCAACCGCTGTTGATTTCTTTCAGCACGGCAGGTTATGACCGTGAATCAATCTGTTATGAGATTTATTCGATGGCAAAGCAAGTGGCTGAGGGCATAGTCCAACGAGACTGGTTTTACCCTGTTATCTACGAAGCATCGCCAGAAGATGATTGGACGAGCGAAGAAACATGGAAGAAAGCCAATCCGAGCCTGGGGCACTCAATCAAGATTGATTATTTGCGGAAGAATTATGAGAAGGCTCTTTCAAGCCCGCAATTTCAAAACACTTTCAAGCGTTTGTATCTCAACATGTGGACTTCGCAGGAAACTCGCTGGCTTGATATGCAGACGTGGGACAAGTGCGGTGAGCAGCCAATTGATATGAGACTACTTGAAGGCGCAGAATGTTATGGCGGTCTTGACCTTGCGACAGTATCTGACATTGCGGCTTTTGTACTGGATTTCCCGAATGAAAGCGGTGAAGAGGAATTGCACACCTGGCTTCCGACCTTGTTCTGTCCAGAGTCAAAGTTGACCGACCCGGGTTTCATTGACCGCGACATTTACAGGGCTTGGGCTGACCAGGGCTATTTGATTGCAACGCCTGGAAACGTGATTGACTACGAGTACATCATTGCAGAAATCGAGCGTTTGGGCGAACTTTACAACATCAAAGAAATTGCTTTTGACCGTTGGGGCGCAGCGCAGATTTCACAGACATTAACTAATATGGGCTTTACGCTGGTTGGATTTGGTCAGGGCTATGTGAGCATGTCGCCGCCTACAAAAGAAGTTGAGCGACTGATTTTGCAAGGCAGGGTGAGACATGGAAACCACCCCGTAATGCGTTGGATGGCAGATAACGTTATGGTTACGACTGACCCTGCTGGGAATATCAAGCCAGACAAGAAGAAAAGCAGGCAGAAGATTGACGGCGTGGTTGCGGCAATCATGGCAACTGATAGG
>JAQVUC010000331.1 GCA_028699715.1 Anaerolineaceae bacterium
GGCCCTGTTCCGGTAATTCGAAAACGCCGCCGTCGGAATCCCAGCGGTGGTGAAGTGGTCTGATGATGATGAGGTGATTGCCGTCCTCGATGAGAATGTCCTGAAATTTGAACTGGGGGGGAATGGAGCCCTGATTTTGCTCAGGCGACCAGCGATAGAAACCATAGCCGTTTTGGCACGGTTCAGGAATGGCGGACAGGCTTAGAGTGCGGGGCAAGGTGCCGTGCTGGAAGCGTACGGTTAGCGGGATGTCTAAAAAATTCAGATAATTGAGTTTGTTGATAAGTTGGGGGCGGAGAAGCCAACTCTCCTCGGGGGAAATGAATTCTTGGTGTGCGGTGGATGGCATCAGGATTTTACCAGAGCGAGCTTCTTCGGCAAAAGGGACGCGACCTTTTGATAGTCCAAACCATCAAGGGGTCGGGGCTGGCGGTCTATGGGTTCGATCCAGCTCTTGGCGCACGGCTTTGGCCAACATCTTTTTGCTATAGGGTTTTTTCACATATTGGCCGACGCCGAGCCTCATGGCCTCGTGAACTCTTTCACTATCTGAAAATCCGCTGGCGATGATCGCCCGCTGGCCTGGCCATTGAAGCACGATTTGTTGATAAATGTCCAGTCCATCCATTTCGGAACCCATTATCATGTCGAGGATGACCAGATCCGCAGGCTCGTTTTTCAAACGCTCGATGGCCGCTTCTCCACTAGGGGCAGTTCTGACGTGATACCCCAAATCCGTGAGAATTCCATGGGCAATTTCACGCTGAGATGCTTCGTCATCAACCATGAGGACTTTTTCCCCGTTGCCGATGTCGGCCACCGAGGGAGTCTCCTGAGTTCTTTCTTCTTTCCTATCGGTGGGCGGAAAATAGATGTCGAAGCGAGTCCCTTTCCCCGGCGTGCTGTGGATGTCGATCAGACCGCTGTGATCCTTGATCGTTCCCCAAACCACGGCCATTCCAAGACCGGTACCACTGCACCCCATCTTCTTGCGGCTGAAAAATGGTTCGAAGATGCGGCGCAGGTCATCAGGCGCCATGCCGCATCCGGTGTCAAGAACTGTCAGCCGAACATAGACGCCGGCAGGAATCCTTTCGTAGGCGTCTATGTCACCGGCCAAGCGGCAAATTTCGGTGGTGATGGTCACCTCGCCCTCCTTCCCTTCAAGGGCTTCTATGGCATTGGTCATCAGGTTCATCACGGCTTTGGAGAGCTGCACCGGTGAACCCATGATCCCATTGGCCTGCGGGTCGAGTCGGGTGGTGATCTTGGCCAGTGGATGATTGAGCCGGAGGCGTTCGAATTCCGGGCTGCCAATGTATTCGGTGACCACGTTATTGAGGTCGATGGCTTCGACCTGAACCACATTGCGTCGAGCCAGCGTCAACAGGTCCTGGACGATGGCGGCCGCCCTCTCTCCACTCTTTTGAATAGATGTGGCATAACGACGCAAGGGGCTGTCTTCGGGAAGTAACATGAGCATCAGTTCCGGGTAGCCGATAATCCCTGTAAGGACATTGTTGAGGTCGTGTGCCACCCCGCCGGCCAGAGTCCCCAGGGCTTCCATTTTCTGGGCACGGATCAACTGAATTTCCAGGTTGGCCTTTTCCTCGATGGTTTGTTTTAGTTGCGTGATATCGTTGCCGATGCAAAGGATTTCGAGCAATTTGCCATCGGTGGAAAAGATGGGACGATAGGTCCAGGCAATCCAGATAGTACGACCATTTTCGAGGATATAGTTTGTCTCTTCAACCATCGGAATGTCGCCATCGGGTAAAATGGATTTACTCAGGCTGTCGATCCAGTTTTGGGCATTCTCACTATTCGGAGAAATCACTTCGCTTATCGTTTTGCCATAAACCTGGGTTTCTGAGTAACCGAATAGATTCTGGGCGAATTTGTTAAAGAAAATGATTTTTCCGACCGGATTGATTCGCAAAATGATACTATGTGCGTTTTCTACCAAATCCCTATATTTTTTTTCGCTGGCTTGTAGTTGTGAGTAAGCTCTGATGTTGATGAGTCCAACGGCAAGCTGAGAAGCAACCCCCATCATCAGGCTGACGTCGCTCTGAGCAAGGGGACGTTCAGTGTTGCTATTGTCAATAGCAATAATGCCAAGCACTTGGTCTTCATATGCAATCGGCACACAAATCATAGATTTGGCGCCAAAACTACGCGCTAGTTTTTTGCTGCGTTCTGAAAAGGCATCTATGATTTCATCCATATTCTGGATCAAATACGCCTTTTTCTCCTTGAACGCCTTTACAAAAACACCTTTGGCATCAGAGTGGTCGAGATGGAAGGAGGTCCTCATTAGCTGTCTTCGCGTCTCATCGTCATATCCAAAACCAGCGGCGTAACATAAATGCTGGCATTCACGGTCTGAAAGCATAATCAGCGCCCTGTCATAGCCGGACCGAGCTTCAATCGCCCAAACCACCGCTTCGATCATTTCGCTGTCGACATGTATCGCGGCTGTGGCTTGACCGATTTCTTGTATCATCAAAGCATTATCGTACCTTAAATCCATGGCTTTGATATGGTCTCGCGCAGCATCGGCCTGGGTGTGAATTTTGTCGACGTATTCTTCGGAGCGCAGATGCTCGGAAAGGTAAGCGACCATACTGACAATGGCTGTCCAGGCAATTATAATCTCTCTCGAATTAATGGAATCCAGT
>JAQVUC010000332.1 GCA_028699715.1 Anaerolineaceae bacterium
ACTTGAGAATATCGCCTCAGCAAATGGCACAACCAAAGAATTTATTAGTTTCCTTGGTGCCGGCGCTTATGACCATTACGTCCCTGCCGCAATCGATAATTTATTGCAGCGCGGTGAATTCTACACCGCTTATACTCCCTATCAACCTGAAATCTCCCAGGGCACACTGCAGGCAATTTTTGAATATCAAAGCCTGATCTGCCGTTTGACCGCCATGGATGTTAGCAATGCCTCCCATTACGATGGCGCCACAGCTGCGGCTGAAGCTGTGATTCTTGCCTATGGGCATTTCCGCAGCAAACGCAAAAAGGTTTTGCTCTCAAGGGCAGTCAATCCCGAGTACCGGGCAACCATCCGAACCTACATGCAGTCTGACAGTAGTCTACTAATCCTTGGTGATGATATCGAAACCGGCATCGAACCAGATCTGAAAAAGCTCATCGCTCAAATCGACAATGACACAGCGCTCGTGCTGGTGCAGTATCCGGATTTCTTTGGTCGTATTCTTGATTACAAAGAACTGATCGAAACAGCCCATGCCCATGGCGCGCTGGTTGCAATGGCAGTCAATCCTACAGCTCTGGGTCTCTTGACCCCTCCTGGAGAGCTTGGCGCGGACATCGCTCTGGGCGAAGGTCAGCCTTTGGGAATTCCCCTGTCCTATGGAGGTCCTTACCTGGGCTTCTTTGCAGTGAAAAGCGCGCTGCTGCGCAAAATTGCCGGCCGCCTGGTTGGTGAAACTATTGATGCCGAAGGCAAACTGGCTTACGTCCTGACCCTGACAGCCCGTGAGCAGCACATCCGCCGGGAAAAAGCTTCATCCAATATCTGCAGCAATCAGGGGCTTTTGACCCTGGCCGCCACGATTTATTTGAGCATCCTTGGCAAACACGGTTTTAAACAAGTTGCCAACCTCTGCTATCAAAAAGCCCATTACGCTGCCCACCAACTGGCTGGGATCGAAGGTTTTTCTCTGCTCAATAAAGACCTACCTTTCTTCCACGAATTCGTCCTGAAATCTGAACAGCCGGTTGAGCAGGTGCTCGATCATCTGCTGCAACATGATATTTTTGGCGGCTACGACTTGAGCAAGGAATATCCTGAGCTGGAAAATTGCCTGATGCTCGCGGTAACTGAAAAAATGACCCGGGAAAACATCGACTATCTTTGCGATGTGCTCGAGGAGGTGGATCATGCCTGAACCTACCATCTATGATATCTCTGTTCCCGGACGTAAAGGGGTCACTTTTCCTGAACCCGATGTACCCCAAACCGCTTTACCCGAAGGCTTCATAAGGGAGAAACTGCCCTTACCCGAAGTGTCTGAGCTGGAAGTGGTTCGTCATTTCACTCACATATCTCAGAATAACTACGCCATCGATCTGGGCTTCTACCCGCTTGGCTCCTGCACCATGAAATACAACCCCAAGATCAACGAAGCTGTCAGCCGTTTGTCCGGTTTTGGTGCGACGCATCCTTTGCAACCAATCGAAAGTGTTCAGGGTAACCTTTACCTGATGTACGCTGTCCAGGAAATGCTGAAGGAAATCGCTGGCTTTGCAGGCGTGACTCTCATGCCTGCGGCTGGCGCTCACGGTGAATTGACCGGAACGCTGATCATCAGTAAATACCATCGCGACCGCGGTGACCATCAACGCACGCGCATGCTCATCCCGGACTCAGCTCATGGCACCAATCCGGCTTCATCGGCCATGCTCGGCTTTGACATTGTTCCACTACCCTCCGATGAAAACGGAAATGTTGATATCGAAGCGCTGAAAGCTTTGTGTGATGATAAGCTGGCTGGCCTTATGTTGACCAACCCCAACACACTGGGGCTTTTTGACGAAAATGTGGTCGAGGTCATCAAACTGGTGCACGAATCCGGCGGGCTGGTTTATGGTGACGGTGCCAACATGAACGCTCTCTTAGGCGTCTTCCGCCCGGGTGACATTGGCATAGATATTCTGCACTTCAACATCCACAAAACTTTCTCCACCCCTCATGGCGGTGGTGGACCAGGCTCTGGGCCGGTTGCTGTGGCTGAACATTTGGTGGAATACCTGCCCGATCCGGTTGTGGGCATCATCGAAGAAGGCGATAGCGAAACCGCTCCCCTTTATGGCTTCATCCATCCAACAAAAACGATTGGACGCGTCAAGACCTTTTATGGTCATTTTGGCATCCTTGTACGGGCGTTTACCTACATTTCCATGCTCGGCAAAGAAGGACTCCGCGATGTGGCTGAAAAGGCTGTCCTGAACGCCAACTACCTACAAGAGAAGCTCAAGGGCACCTACACCCTGCCTTATGACCGTCATTGCATGCATGAGTTTGTGCTGGAAGGCTTCTGGAAAGATGTTCCCGGCGTTCACGCTCTGGATATCGCCAAGCGGTTAATGGATTACAACTTCCATCCGCCAACCAACTACTTCCCTCTGATCGTGCATGAAGCACTGATGATCGAGCCCACCGAAACAAAGGCATTGGAAACTCACGATCGCTTTGCCGACGCCATGCTCAAGATCGCGGAAGAAGGCCACACCAATCCCGAGCTGCTACATGAAGCCCCACACAACACGCCTGTCCGCCGTTGTGATGAGCTCAAAGCCGCCAAGGACCTGGTCTTCTGCTGCTATCCAGGCGATGACTGGACTGGCTAACAAGCAAAACCAA
>JAQVUC010000333.1 GCA_028699715.1 Anaerolineaceae bacterium
ACAAAAAACCACCTGTTATGCAGGTGGTTGTGAATTGGATTAAAGCAAGTTTAGATAGAACCTGGTAAAAACCCCTTCGATTTGAACGGATTTTTGTAGCTGTAGGGTTTAGGGGGGGGACAAGATTTGCGATGAGTTTTGTATTGATAAATTTGGCAAGGTAATTGCAACTATAGGTGCAAGTAGTTGTTTTACGTGTGAGGAGATCATTATGAAGAAAAAAACGATTATCTTGTTCGCTTTGATGACAATTTTGTCACTCGCGGCTGCTTGTACCCGCTCCGCGTCGACGCCTCCAGATGTCACTCCAGAAGTGCTTGAACAAGTGGGAACGCCCTTGCCGGTCGATCAACAAATCATGAATGCCACCATGACCGCTCAGTCGATCATTGAAGAATTCAATATGCCTACGCAGATCGTCCAGAACGCTCAAGGTACGCAAGTAGTGGTCACACAGGTGCCGCCCACCGCTGTGCCTTCACCTACGCCAACCAACGCGCCCACACCAACCATGCAAGCCATGACCCGTCCCCAAAGCTGGACTGTCCAGGGTGGGGAGAACGTTTACTGTCTGGCCCGCCGCTTTGATGTTGACCCGGGTGACATGCTGCAAATCAATAATCTCTATGCCGGCAGTATGTTGAGCATTGGTGACGTACTTGATGTGCCGCAAACTGGTTCATGGCCTGGCGGTGAACGCGAGCTGCTTCCACATCCTGATACCTGGACCGTAACACCGGGTGAGACGGTTTTCCAAATCGCCTGCGCTTATGGGGATGTTTGGCCGGAACATATCATCGCCGCAAATAATTTACAAGAACCGTATGACCTGACAGGGATAGAAACTTTGATCATCCCCTAAAGAAAACAGCGATAAAATATCAGGAGGCAATTGCCTCCTGATTCATTTAAGGAAGAGACCATGACAAATTCCCCCATCATTGACCGAAAAAAAGTTTTGGAAGGGCATGCTTTTAATGTGGAAAAAGTTCGCTTTGAGCTGCCTGATGGCCGGCAGCGGGACTATGACCTGGTTGACCATGCCGACGCCGTCACCATCCTGCCGATTGATGAAACTGGAATGGTCTATTTTGTCAGGCAATACCGCATTGGGGCTGAAAAAGAATTGCTTGAACTACCGGCGGGGGTCATGGATGAGGGAGAAGACCCGCTGAGTTCTGCCCATCGTGAGCTGCGGGAAGAGATCGGCAAAGACGCCCTGAGCATGGAAAGGGTAGGCGGCTTTTATATGGCGGCCGGGTATTCAAGCGAGTATATGCATATTTACCTGGCCAGAGAATTAACAGATGCCCCCCTGCAGCAGGATGATGATGAGTTTCTGAGTCTGGTAAAGGTTGAGCTGAAAGAAGCACTTGAGATGATCAAAAACGGTCAAATTGAGGACGGCAAAACAATTTCAGCTTTTATGCTGGCCCTTGATGAACTCAAGCTTTACCTGTTAGATTGACTTTTTGAACTGACCCGGAAAATTAAAGGAAAGCAAACAAAAAACGCTTGCGAAATCTATAAGGCTCAGTTATAATGCACATTCCTCGGGCGGTTAGCTCAGTTGGTTAGAGCGTTGCGTTGACATCGCAAAGGTCGTAGGTTCGAGTCCTATACCACCCATAAAAAACATCCTTTCAAAGGGTGTTTTTCTATTTCAATAGTTGTTTTAAAACCATATCAATTTTAAGTCGATTGTGAAAAATTTCCTTGACAGCTATTTAAGGCGATGGTAACATCGAATCCAGTGGGCACAACGATTTGTCCGCCAATTCGGTTAGCTTGGATCATACCAGACTGGTTATGTGGAGAGCTGGTCACAATATTTTCCAAGGTTTACCAATTTCGCCATTTCCTTAACAAAATCATATAAGGAGTAATAGATGAAAAGCAAGAAGTTAATAGTTCAACTGGTACTGTTGATCATGAGCTTTGTGTTGATATTCTCAACCACAGCTTGCCGATCCACAGAACCACCTCCAGCAGAAGAACTCCCTGAAGTGGTAGAGCCTGTAGAAGAGGAACCTGAAGAAAAACCCTACAAAATAGGGATCATGACAGGTACCGTCTCACAGGGCGAAGAGGAGTACCAGGAAGCAATGAATCAGATTGCCAAATACGGCGATACGATTGTTCACGCGACCTATCCTGACAACTTCTCGACCGAGACAGAGACGACCATCTCGCAGGTAGTGCAGATGGCGTCAGATCCTGAGGTGAAGGCGATCGTATTTGTGCAGGCGATCCCCGGTGCCGCGGCAGCGATTGAGAAGGTACGGGAGACCCGACCTGATATGCTGTTCGTAGCTGGTGTGCCTGCCGAAGATCCTCCCGTCATTGCAGAAAAAGCAGACATTGTATTACAGGTGGATGAGATTTCGATGGGTCGCACCATTCCTGAATTGGCTGCCCAGATGGGTGCCAAGACCTTCATTCACTACTCATTTCCCCGGCACTTGTCCTACGCGACGATTGCACGCCGACTTGAGATCATGAAAGAAACCTGTGCGGAATTAGGGATCGAATTGGTGGAAGTGAACGCGCCAGATCCAACCGGCGACGCAGGTGTCTCAGGTGCACAGCAGTTTATTACCGAAGATGTTCCACGGCAGATCGAGACCTACGGCAAAGACACAGCATTCTTCTCCACGAACTGTTCAATGCAAGAA
>JAQVUC010000334.1 GCA_028699715.1 Anaerolineaceae bacterium
GTCGCCTGTGGCTGTAACGCGCACACGCAGACTGCCATCGCCATTAATTGAACCCCCCACAACTTTATCACCTGGATCTTTGTTAACTGGTTTTGACTCACCGGTGATCATAGCCTCATTCACTGCTGACTCACCCTCCTCCACCTCACCATCTGCCGGAATGCTCGATCCCGGGCGAATAAGCAGCAGGTCTCCAGTTTTTAGCTCAGACACTGCTACTTGCTTTGTCTGACCATCTTGACCGATGCGCTCAGCCGTGTCGGGCATTAACTTGGCCAGAGCGTTTAATGCGCCTGAAGCCTGTCGGATCGAACGCATCTCGATCCAATGCCCCAGCAGCATGATGTCAATCAATGTTGCCAGTTCCCAGAAAAAATCCATCTGGTCCGGCAGGAAGAGACTGACCAAACTGTAAACAAAGGAAACAATGATTGCCAGGGAAATCAAGGTCATCATGCCCGGTTTGCGTTCGCGCAGTTCCGGGATAGCTAACTGGATAAAAGGCAAGCCGCCGTAAAGAAAGACGATCACGGCAAAGATGGGCGCAATCCATTGCGAACCTGGAAAGCTCGGCATTGAAAATCCCAACAAAGACTGAAAACCCTGGCTGAAAAGCAGCACCGGTATAGATAGAAGCAGGGATACCCAAAACTTGCGGCGGAAGATTTGCTCATGCCCGGAATGATCTGCGTGACCGCCATGACCTTCGTGCCCGCCGTGGTCCGTGGACTTGGTGTGCCCGCTATGTTCATCCATATCCATGGTTTCTGATTTCATATCAGCATCGCCGTGGTCGGCATGCTCAGCTGATACATGGTCGTGTTCATATTCTGAATGATCCAGCTCGTGCCTATGCTGATCATCTTTGTCGCTGGGATGCGGCAGGGAGGAATTATGCTCATGATGAGCTTTGTGAGCCTTGTTTTCAGATTCTTGGTTCATATTTCACCTCAAATACCTTGTGTAAGAACCTTTTTTTCGGGATGGTTTTTCTACCCAAGCGATCTTGTTCAATTCGATTGGCAATTGCACTTTTTAAACTCTGCAATTAACGAACCGCGATATTAAAAAAATATTAAGGTCCTTAATTTTTATTATAGAGGAAAGGTGGGCAACTCCGATCTCATCCTTATAGATAAGCTTATACAGTTTTCCTATTAATATTTCATAAAAACTGTGAAATTAGAGGCCTAACTTTATGCAAAGCTTATAAAATTTGTACTTATCTACTATAAAATAATACCTTAGAGCCTGCACCTTATAGGCTTTAACTTGTAGAGGATATGATGAAGAAGAAAAAAAATGTCGCGATTTTAGTGCTTGTTGCCCTGGTGGCAGCTGCTTGTACTGCCGCTGTTAATCCGGACCAAGCCAACCCAACTCAGGTTGTGGAACCCCAAACAGAGGCTGCGGAGCCAATAACGGGCACTGCAATAGATAACACTTATATCAAAAAAGAAGGTGTGGAAGTGATCTACTTTGCCGGGGGCTGTTTTTGGGGCACCGAAAAGCTGATGCAGTCGATCGATGGCGTTGTGGATGTGACTAGCGGTTATGCCAATGGGCAATCGGAGATCGTACCCACTTATGAACAGGTTCTTACCGGGCAGACTGGTTATCGTGAGACCGTTCGGGTTGAATACAGACCGGATCAAATCAGCCTGGATGCCCTGGTATTTGCTTATTACCACGTGATTGATCCTACTGTGGAAAACGCGCAGGGCAACGACGTGGGCACCCAGTATCAAACGGGTATCTATTACGCAGATGATGCCGCCAAGGAAACTGTTGAACGCATTACCGCCGTTGTAAAAGAAAGGTATGAGAATTTTGTGGTCGAAATCGAAGCGTTGGAACGCTTCTATGACGCGGAAGAATACCATCAAAACTATTTGGACAAGAACCCTTTGGGTTATTGCCATATTTCAAGGAGTGAAATGACTACTGTAACTAATATCATTGTTGACCCTGGTAATTACCAACGCCCCAGCAAGGACGAGATCAGAGCTAAACTGACCGACCTTCAATACAATGTAACTCAAAATGCAGGCACTGAAGCGGCCTTTAATAATGAGTATTACTACAATAAAGCGCGGGGGATCTACGTGGACATTGTCACCGGTGAGCCTTTGTTTTCATCCAGTGACAAATACGAGAGTGGGACCGGATGGCCGAGTTTCACCAAGGGTATTGACGAAAACACCTTCGTCCTCATCGAAGATAATTCTTTCGGAATGACACGGACTGAGGTTCGCAGCCGCGCCGGCAACTCACACTTGGGACACGTTTTCTATAACGAAAGCAATTCACCCACCGGCACACGCTTTTGCATGAACAGTGCTGCCCTGAGATTTATACCCTACGAAGAAATGGAAGCCGAAGGATATGGCTACCTCCTGGACTATGTTGACTGAAGCTGAATTGTCTTAGATTGTTGAAAATCGAATATAAAAAGGTTCCAGATAAGACAGAAATGTCTCTTCTGGAACCTGTTCCAGGCCTTAACCTTACCCCCTAAATTGACGCAGGTAATAGTTTTCATCCCGATAAAACACAGATGTGATTTTATTGGCATCTAACAGATTCTCAACCGTCTCCCAGCTGTTTCCCGTTTGCTCGAGCATCTCTCGAAGCGCTTTCTCACGCAGCGGATGCACAGCGGTGATGCTGAG
>JAQVUC010000015.1 GCA_028699715.1 Anaerolineaceae bacterium
ATCAAAGACGAGAAAAAGCCTTCTACCAGTTTGTGGAAGATGAAGGTTTATAGCCAGTCTAATAGCTTGCTAAGAGGGTTGGATAACTGTTGTTTTTCCGCTCCCGTAGGTTACAATTTTAGAACTTTGTTTGCTTGAAGAGGTTGCCAATGATCAGACGTGACAAAATCAATTATTACCTTGACCTGGCTGAAATCGTTAGCCAGCGCGGAACTTGCCTGCGCAAGCAATATGGTGCGGTGATCGTGAAGAACGATGAGGTAATTTCCACTGGTTATGTTGGAGCTCCGCGGGGGCGGGCAAATTGCATTGACCTGGGTTTTTGCATCCGGGAACAATTGAAGGTGCCAAGGGGAGAGCGATACGAGCTATGCCGCAGCGTCCATGCGGAAGCCAACGCTATCATCAGCGCGTCAAGAGAACGCATGTTGGGTTCTGCGCTCTACCTGGTCGGGACGGACTTGAAGGACAATGGCAATTACGTGCAAAATGCCAATCCATGCTCGATGTGTAAAAGGATGATCATTAACGCCGGTATCGAGATAGTGTATATTCGAGATGATAAAGACAATTATCGTGTCATAAAGGCACAGGATTACGTGGATAATGACGATTCACTTCATGGAGAGTTTGGCTACTAATTAAATAGAGGAACCCAACCCGAGTTTTCCGGGACTTCACACCCCAATTCCCCAACAAGGAGGGTGTAAAGAAGGAGAGATGGTCATCTGGTAAACAAAATTAAGGAAAATGCAATGAACAATCAAACGAAATTCGCAATAATTGGCGCGGGTGCAATGGGAGAAGCCATCATTGCTGGTTTACTCAGACAGAACTTAAGCTCTCCGGAGAATATTTACGCATCAGAACCACGCCTGGAACGTTGTGAAGAACTGAAGATCAAGTATGGTATCAAAACTTCACCCCAAAATGTTCAGGTTTTAACTGACGCAGATGTTGTTTTGCTTTCGGTAAAACCACAAGTATTGGATAAGGTATTAAAGGAATTAAAGGGCTTTATCCCATCAGAAGCTGTGGTCATCAGCATCATAGCTGGTGCTACGATTGAAAAGATCTCCAACGGATTGGCGCATCAGGCGGTTGTTCGCACTATGCCAAACACACCGGGTCAAATCGGCAAAGGGATCACGGTTTGGTTCGCATGCGACGCTGTTACTGAAAAACATTTGGGGAAAGTACAGCTCATGCTACAAGCATTGGGGGAAAATATCCAGGTCGATGAAGAATATTATCTGGATATGGCAACCGCAGTTTCCGGTACCGGCCCCATGTACGTTTACCTCTTTATGGAAGCCTTTATGGACTCAGCCGTTCATTTGGGGTTCTCCAGGCATGTGGCTGAAAAACTTGTCATTGAAACAATTCGTGGATCTGTCGATTACTATGAGAGCCAATCGGTCCATGTGGCTGACCTGAGAAATAAAGTGACTTCGCCGGGTGGCACCTCTGCTGCCGCATTGTATTATCTGGAAAAGGCTGGATTTCGCACCGCAATTTCACGAGCCATTTGGGCTGCATATTCACGTTCACAAGAATTGGGAAAAGGGAAATTGGATCAAAATCCAGAAAAAAATAACGATAAGAATGATTAGAAGAAAAGAATGAAAAACAGAAATCTTGGTAACAGCGTTGTAAAAGTATCTGTGGTTGGGAATCTATCACATTGATACAGCCAATGCAAATCAGGATTAATTGCCTTAACGGAAAAGGAGAAATATGAAAAAATTTGATGTGGTTGTTATTGGTTCTGGTCCGGGGGGCTATGTAGCTGCCATTAATACGGCTCAGATGGGATTGAAAACCGCGATTATTGAAAAAAAATGGATCGGTGGGGTGTGTTTGAATGTGGGTTGTATCCCCTCCAAATCTCTGCTGCATAACGCGGATCTCGCTCACACCCTCCTGAATAAATCAAAAGAATTTGGCATCAGCTTTGAGAATTTGGAGCTTGATTATTCAGCAGCCTTCCAGCGCAGCCGGCAAGTCAGCCAACGCCTGAGTAAGGGTGTCAACTTTTTGATGAAGAAGAATGACATTGAAGTAATTGAAGGCGAAGCAAAATTGACCGCGCCAGGCAAACTCAAAGTTGCCCTGACTGCTGGCGGCGAAGAAGACGTGGAAGCCGCGGATATTATCCTGGCGACTGGCGCACATGCCACAGTGATCCCCGGGATGGAACCGGATGGCGAGAAAATTTTGGATTATGTCCACGCCATCATGCTGGAAAGCTTGCCAAAATCGGCCGTGATCATTGGCGGGGGAGCGATCGGGGTGGAGTTCGCGACCATTTGGAGCGGCTACGGCGTTGAGGTCAGCCTGGTTGAGATGCTGCCGCACATTCTGCCAAACGAAGATGAAGAAGCTGCCGCTGAATTGACCAAAGCTCTCAAAAAACGGGGGGTCAAAGTTCATGCCGGTACAAAAGTAAAATCGGTTACCAAAAATGATGCTGGCACCAGTGTGCTGCTTGAAAGCGAAAAAGGGGAAGAAGCTATTGAAGCGGAAATCACCTTGGTTGCGGTTGGTTTCAAGCCAAGCTCCCATGGGCTTGGGCTGGAAGAAGTTGGGGTCGAAATGGACAAACGCGGTTTTGTGCAGGTCGATGAGCGCATGGCTACTTCTGTCCCGGGAATCTGGGCCATTGGGGATGTGACCGGCAAGTTGTTGTTGGCACACACCGCGTCAGCCATGGGGGCAGTCTGCGCCGCGAACATTGCTGGTTTGGAAGCGCAGAAATTGGATTACCGTATGATCCCCCGGGCGGTTTTCTCTGACCCACAGGTGGCCTCCTTTGGTTACACCGAAGCAGAAGCCAAAGAAGCCGGCTTTGATGTCAAAGTTGGACGAGTGAATTTCATTGCAAACGGCAAGGCGCAGGGTTTGGGGGCGGGCGTCGGTTTTGCCAAGATCATCACCGATGCCAAATATGGCGAACTGCTAGGGGCTGCTTTGGTTGGTCCTGAAGTTTCAGAGCTATTGCCAGAGTTGGTTTTGGCGCAGGCTAACGAACTGACTGTGACAGAAATTGCCCATAGTGTGCACATTCATCCAACCCTTTCGGAAGCGCTGATGGAAGCCGCGCAATCCATGGAAGCTGGAGGGGAATAAAACTTCTCCCTTTGTTTAGATTAAACGCCCTCACGCGAGGGCGTTTTGATTTAGGTCTACGGGGATAAAAAATAGTGTCGATTATGCTATACTTTACCCATGAAAGTTGAGCCTTCAGCCAACATTTTTCAAGAATCTGCCAGGCTTTGCGAAAGTTTTGACAGTCTTCAGATCGCCTCATCCTCAAATGTTTTTTTGTTGCCCCAATTGCCTTTAACCCTTTCTACTCAAGTCGAGGGGGGTGCCTGATCATGGCCGGAATCAGCCTGCATGATCTGATTTCCACGCTTATTGTGATCCTGTTTTTGCTGGTCATGTTTATTGCCTGGCTAATGGGAAAGAACAAAAAGATGCCTCCCTATGCTAACCCTGAGGGTTATGAAAGAATCGATGAACTGATGCACCGCTCCTCAGAAGAGGGCAAAGCCTTGTTGATGGGTTTGGGCGAAGGCTTTTCCGGCTTGAATGGCAGCCTGGGAGATCAAACCAGTTTGATGGTGCAGCGGATTCTGATGAGCCGCTCTGTTTTTAACGACCAACCGGCTCAATCCTATAGCGGTGACGGGGCGCTGGCCTGTATCAGCCAAATGATTGTTCACGGCGCTTACGACAAGGCCATGGCAGTGGAGTTATTCCGGCCGGAGCACAATCAGCTCACCGGTCTTAGCGGGCTTTCCTGGATGGCAGGTTTATTGCCTGAATTGGCACGTTCAGATAACACAGGGCTGGTTTTGGCGGGCTCTCTGCGACCTGAAAGCTTAATCATTACCGACATGGCGGAACGAAAAGAAATCCCGGTTGTGGCGGCAACGGGTGACATCAGCGGACAAGCAGCTTTGTTTGCTTCAGGCGCTCCGGTATTGCTCGGGGAAGATTATTACCTGCCCGCAATCGGAGATATAAACCAGGCTTCCTATCAGCATTCCGCCCGCGTCTTGAACCTTTTCCGGATCCTGCTGGCTGCCGGCCTGTTGCTGGCTGCCTTTTTGAAATTGAGCGGGGTTTTACCGTGAGACAGCGTTTGGCCTTGATCACAGCGGCCTTGTCAGGTTCAGTTGTGCTGCTTTTGTTGTTCTTCCAACCGGTGGCGGGAGCTTACCTGGCCTTGGTGTTGAACTGGGCGATTATCGTCGCCAGTGTGGCCTTGCTTGTGGCCATTGCCAGTTTACTTGTGACTCATATTCGCTTCATAGCGGTCGGCCGAAGGGGTTTTATTTACAGTTTTGTTTTGATCACTGCCTTTTTGGCCACGTTTCTACCGGGCTTGTTTAAAGGAGTGGAGGATCCGGGATATTTAGGTTGGATCAGCGCCATCCAAAAACCGCTTGAATTGTCTCTGCTTGGTCTGATTGCACTTGTGATGATGAGCGCGGCTGTCAAACTATTCCGCGTACGGGGATGGTCAGTGCTGACGGTCTCGTTTGCTATCAGCGCGCTCTTGTTTCTGTTTTTAAACCTGGGTTTGTCAGATTGGAGCGGCAACCAGATCTTCAGCACTCTGATTGATGCCTTCCTGCGCCTGCCTGTTATTGGCGCACGCGGGCTGCTGATCGGAGTCGCTTTGGGAGCCCTGCTTGTGGGATTCAGGGTTTTGATTGGGCAGGAGTCTGATAATGAGTGAGCGATCAGACGAACTGAGGATCTGCCCACACTGCGGCCAGGAAAACTCGCCTCAAACCTTACGCTGTATCCGCTGCGGTCAGGAACTGGAAGATTTGTTCCAATTCGATGGACTTGGAAGCTCAGACACACAGTTTGAGGGGGAAGCAGAAACACCACTTGAACCAATGTCTGATCTTTTAGCCTCACTGGATGAAGATCCCCTTTTAGGAGATAGGCAAGATAAAGAAGATGAACCTTCAGGGGGATCAGAATCTTCGGAAGACGAAGAAAATGACCAAAACCAGGTTGGTTTTGACAAGCCGATCCCGGATTGGTTGGAAAAGGTCCGTCAGCGCGCCCAGGAAGAAAACGCCGGCGGAGAACTGGCCCAAGGTGGTCAGGCTATTGACCAACTGCGTTCCTCGGATGAACGCAAGCAGGTGGACGCGGCTTTTGATGAAATCATGCGGCGCATACGGGAACAATCTGAGCGCGAAAAGGCTCGTTTGTCGCGCCGGGTCGAATCTGATTTGGTAGATGAAAATGGAGACCCTGAATGGCTGCGCCGGATCCGCGCTTTACAGCCGCGTAAAGAAGAAGAAGATACCAAAGAACTAAATTTTGGCGGTTCTTCTCAGGATACCTTCTTTGATGATTGGACCGACGATGAATTAGAGGAGCTTCTACAAAAAGAGATAAGTCAATATCAAGCGCAGTCAGACGAGACCACTGAAAATGCTGTGGAACAGAAAGAAACTGAACCAAGCGAGAGTCTGATTGTCCCACCTGTCCTGGAAACGAAAGAAGTTACGCCGGATGAGGACGAGGACTTACCTGTGGAGTCGGAATCTCTTGAAGATGAAGCCGCCGGTTTGCTTGCTGCCGCGGATGAAAGCACTCCTGAGGATGATTTTCACAATATTCCTGATGATGAATTTTATGAAGGCGAAGCGCTTGAGGAGGTGGAGCCTTTAGAACCCCAGGCTTTCCCACCCGAACCGGTTCAGGAAGAGGAAATTCAAACGGAAGACTCTCCTGAAGACCTGGGAGAGCCCTCAGACCAAACAGATTCTCTAGAAAACGAAAGCTCAGAACAAGAGTTGACAACGGAAGCTTTGGAGCCTGAGGACGAAGGCCAAGCCAAAGAAGCTGAAATAAATTTGTCTGAGGTTCAGGAACCAGAAATTAATTTGGCGGAAACTAGTGTTCAGGAGAGTGAAACAGAAAGCGCTGAAGCCCAGGAAGTAGAACCTGATGCGAAAGAGCCTGAAGCGGAAGAGGAAACGCAAGCCGATGAAAGTTTGAATTTGGATGAACCCGTTTCAACTGAAGACGTCTTGCCTGATTTGCTCTTGCTGCGCGATCAGCGGGAACGAGCCAAAACTCTGAGCAATATCATCGGTCAGGAAGGCAAGCGTACCATTTCTGTTCTTCACGAGGATGTGAAGCAGAACAAATTTGGTCGGCTCGTGCTGGCGCTTTTATTGCTGGCTGGAATCATTGTTTCCTTGCTGTTTGGCCCTGGTGCGCAGGCGGAGCTGCCCTTAACGCCTCACGCCATAGCCTTCGTTGATACCCTGAACACGATCAAAACCGGCGAGAAGGTCCTGATCGTATTGGATTACCAGGCTGGAACAAGTTATGAAATTGAAGCCTTAAGCCGACCGGTTCTGAAGACATTAGATGAAAAAGGGGCTGAAATTCAGCTTGTCACGGCACAGCCTGCGGACCTGTGGTTAGGCAGATTATTGTTAGATGCTGAGGGTCTGCAAAAAGACTTGAAAATTGAATTTATACCAGGTGGAAAATTGGGGTTCCTGTCCCTGGCAGCTGGCGCGCAGCCGGAATGGGGCAGCCTGCCGCTTGACCAGGCTTTGGCAGGAGTTGGGAACCCGCTGGCAGAGATGGATCAGGTCATCCTGATCAGTGATTCAGCTGAATTTGTGCGTGCCTGGTTGGAGCAGGTTCAACCCTGGAATCCTAGCATCGAGACTTCCGCCATCAGCACTGCCGCATCTTCGGCTCTGCTCTTACCATATTTTGAATCCGGTCAGTTGCAAGGCTTTGTGGCGGGCATACCTGACAGCCAGGTTTTGTCTCTTGAGACCAATTTGGTCCTCAACCAGAGAGCCTGGCAAGCCGGCATGATGATCATGATCATCATTTTATTGTTGGGTATGATCATGAAGGCAGATGATGATTCCCAGAAAAAACAAGGGGAGGTCATCCAATGACCTTATCTGAGTTGCTGTACGCGCTGCTTGGCACTGCTTTAAGCCTGATGGTTTTCAGCTATTTGCTGGGTGATAATTTGTTCTTTGGGATCGCGATGTATATCCTGGTAGGGATGACAGCTGGATACGCGGCGGCTGTCTTGATCACAAAAGTGATTTTGCCCATGTTGATCAATCCGTTGGCGGAGCTCCCGGCTACCTCAGCTTTGCTTGGGCTGGTGCCTTTGCTGCTTTCCATCCTATTGATTTGGATGTTTTTCAAGAAATCAGCCCGGATCTCCGGCATAGCGCTTGGGTTCCTGGGTGGTGTGCTGGCTGCTTTTGCTGTTGTGGGCGTAACCCGGGGAACTCTGACACCGCAGTTGTTATCTATAGTGGACGCTTTTGACCCGGCTTTGATGACACAAGCAGGTTACCCAAATTGGATGAATATTTTCAGCGCCTTTTTGATGCTCTTCGGCGTTTTAGCAGTTTTATTTGTTTTCCATCATCGGGAAAAATTCCAGACCCTATCTTCAGGGTCGCAAACCTGGCTGGATGGTTTGACTGGGGCTGGTCAGGTATTTATCGGCATCACATTTGGAGCCTTGTTTGTCGGTTTGTTCAGCTCCGGTCTGACCGCGTTGATCTTCTCGGTCAGCCAAATAATCGACTTTATCAAGTTGTGGTTATAGAGGAATCGTGGTTTCAACCTATCTTGGCATTGAATTAGCTGCACAAAGGACCAGAGCCTGGCTTTTTGACAACGAGTCCGGGGTTTTTCAGTTGAAAGCTCAGGTTGACGAGCCTGACTATGGTGATAAGCGCGAGATGATCCACCAGGTCCTGAGAGAGCTTGAAAAAAGCAGTGGACAGCGGCTGCATACAAAGCACGGCAAGTTGTTTGATATCAATAAAGACAAAAATTCCTCTGGTTTGAAAGGTGTGGGGATCAGCTACAGCATGGGGAAACCAATCCGCGCAACCATTATCGGGGTTTCTGAAAAGTTTTCCCTGGCTCCGCTGAGACGCTTGCTGCAATTTTTTAATGTTGAAATCGTGCTTGAACTCGATTTACAAAAAGAACCCAATGTTTCCAATCAGTTGGAAACGTTGATCAGCACAGCTTATGACCTGGTCGTTCTGGCTGGTGGCGTAGACGCCGGACCTGAAAAAGCTCTCCGGGCTGTCATTAACAACCTTCGCCTGGTGGCACAGCTGCGGGGGAAAACCAACCGGCCACAGATTGTTTACGCTGGCAACAAAGAATTGGCTGATTATGCCAAACTGGAGATCGAAATCGAGGACGACCTGCATCTTGCCGGCAACATTCAACCAGAAAGTGGTCGTGAGGATCTTTCTTTTGCCTTTAATGCTGTCCTGAAAGCTATCCAACGCGTGCGCATCAAAGAATTTCCAGAATTTGAAGACTTTTCAGGCGACCCCGATATTCGCTTTCTACCTTCAGAATTTGGCAGGGGACGGATAGACCACTGGCTGGAACAAACACAAATAAATGGCAAGGGCTTGCTGCACATTCACCTGGAGCCAGACCACGGACATATTCTGGCGGTCAGAGATGGATTGAGGATGGGCTTGTGGCAGGCGAACGACCTTGATCAAATCCCTATAGAGGCTCTAAAATCGTTAATTAACCTTCCGGTCAGCGATTTCAATTTGACCTCCTATATCAGAAACAAACAACTCCATCCTGGCTTTGTTCCCGTAACGATTGAGGATCTAAATATCGAATTTGCCCTGACCAGTTACCGGATCCGTAAGCTTTTGGAAGGGCTATCCGGGCTTTACGATCAGTTCCTTTACAGCCCCGAGCAAGGTTTGGTCGACAATTATGAGCCTATTTTGTTGAGCGGTAGCAGCCTGACCAAATTTCTGCCACTTCGACACAGTTTTATGGCCGCCCTGGATCAAATCCTGCCCAGGGGGATCACCACTATTGTGCTGGATGAATTTCAACTGATGGGCACTTTGGGCATCCTGGCGGAATTTGACAACATGCTCCCCACCCAACTTGTGGATAGCGACGCCTTCACAAGTTTGGCTACGGTAATCAATGTGGTCAGTCCAAACGCTTTCAGGCGTATTGTCCTGAGAGTGGAAGTGGACGAAGGGGATAAAGGCTATCGGCAGCATCATCAAATCCATCAATCTGAGCTTAAGCGCCTGGAGACCATGAACAACCATGAAATCAGGGTCTACCTGGCACCGGAAAGGGATACGGATGTAGGCATGGGCATGCCGGGTCTGGGCGGATGGGTAAACACCACTTCCTCAAGCTTAGGGATCATTATTGACGCACGCGGCCGACCGCTTCGTTTGCCCACAGATGAAAAAGACCGCCAGGAATTATGGCATGACTGGCTTTGGGAGATGGGCGTATGACCAACAAGCAAGCCCTCCTGCAGAATAACTGCTTTCTCCGTCAAACGGTCACTTTGCCTGTGCCGGGTAAAGTTGCGGTTCATCTGGGGCAGGAAGTCAAAGCGGGAGATCTGATCGCGGAGGCAATTTTGCCAGCCAGATTCCAGGTTTTTGATGTGCTCAATCACTTCCGCATCAAAGAGTCCAAATTGGAAGGCAGCATCAAACGGCTTGCCCAGGAAGAGGTCCACCGAGGCGATGTGATCGCTCGAAAACCAGGTTTGATCTCACGTCTTTTCAGGGCTCCGGAAGATGGCCGGGTTGTGGCTGTCCGTGATGGCCGGGTCACACTGGCGATGGGTGAGAAGAGTATCACGGCCCATAGTCCCATCAACGGCGTGGTGGCGCAGCTTTTTGCGGGTCTTGGTGCTGAAATTATGATTCGCGGTAAGAGTATCCGCGGCGCCTGGGGAAACGGGCAGTTTGGCTCAGGTACACTTATCTACCTTGAAAATCTTGACGAAATTGGGACTGAGGGATTCACAGGCAAAATTGTTTTTCTGGATGAGATCCTCTCTGCGGATCAGATTGAGAAATTGACCAAAGCTAAAATCGGCGGTTTGATTGTGCCTGCCTTGAACCCTCTCGAATACAGTAAATTTTCTCAAGTTCCCTTCCCGTTGATGAGCCTGGCTGGTTTTGGCGAAACGAAAACGCCTCTGCCTATTCAGGAAAAACTAGCCGAATTTTTTGATCAGGAAATTTACCTCCTGACTCGTGAACCCTTGCCTTTTCAAGCCGTCTATCCGGAACTGTTTTTGCCTGTAGTTGATTTTAAGACCCCGGAACTGTTTGCAGAAACTGAAAACTGGGGATTAGGCAGCACTGTTCAGCTGCTTGGAATGCCTTATTTTGGCACGGTTGGCAAGATCGTTGAATTACCTGATGAAGAAGAACGCCTGGCAAGTGGTGTTAGCAGCCGTATCGCGGTGGTTGAAAGGGACGACGGAACCTTGATCCGGGTGCCTTTAAATAATTTTGAGGTTTTAAAAGCTTAGTTATCTTCAGAGAGTTTTTCCAGGAATTGGGCGGTTGACCAGCCCACCGTCCCATCGCTCAACTCGATCTTTTCCCAATTGATGCCCTGTTCACTGATACTTTCTCCAAGAATAATCACTTCCGTACCGTAATTTAAGTAAGCCAGGATCAGGGCGGCTGTGTCTGGATTTTCACGCACCACCAAACCGCTTTCAGCGATTACCCGGGCCATTTGGACAGCCAGGGTTGGAACCTCAGTCGGTTCAGGTGTATCAGAGGGAAGAGCGGTTTCTGTCGGCGGGGTGGTTGGGCTTGGTTC
>JAQVUC010000335.1 GCA_028699715.1 Anaerolineaceae bacterium
CATAATTGCCGCTTCTGTATCATGGATCTCGTTGTAAAAGTAGCCGTACCCAACTCCGGAAAGATCAACATGATTAAATCCGTGTACTGCAATAGTTTGCCCCCGACTGGCAACTTCTCTTACGATCTCAGGGTGGCTGACGACATTGCAACCGACCATGTAGAAGGTTGCGCCTGCCTGGTAGCGCTCCAAAATATTGAGAATTTGGATCGTCCATTCAGGGTCGGGTCCGTCATCAAACGTCAAATAGACGATATTTGCTGGATCTTTAGGCGGAAGGATTTCCTGAGGGTGACTGTTATCTTGCGTGTTCGTAGGCAAAAGAAGGTTTATCGCTGACGAGGAAACATTTGCAATAGTCGAACCTTCTGTCTCCGCTAAGACCGCTTGTAAAGGTTGAAACGCTATCGCGAACAATAGTGTCAAGTATAGAAAAACTCTAAAAATCTTTTTAGAAACCATAGCTATCCGCTCTTCGCTTCTTGGTTCAAAACGTCTCAATTCGAGATAGATTCAATCAGTATCCCTGGGATCGCTTGCCAATCACTGCCATTATTGTCAGTCATGAAGATTCTGTTCTGCAGGAGAGTGTCCGGAGAAAAAGTTGTAGTTAGATAACCAAAATCTTCGTTGACCATGCTCAAGGAAACCGGTGTAAGTCCGCTCGGAAGCACTGCAGACACATCCTGCCAGGTCAACCCACCGTCCAATGTCTGCAGCATCCTACCCTCACCGTAAGCCAGCCCAGTATTAAGGCTGCCAAAATCAGAAAATTCAACATTTTCAAGGGTAGACAGGTATTTAAAACTTGCGCCTGCATCATTTGAAGAGCAGAAATGGGTGCCCATCTGGCCGTTTTCAAGATAAGCTCTGATCGGTACGATCACATCTTTATTACTGATTCGGATAATATCCATAGGGTCCAACTCGCTGTTCTCTGAATCCGGCAAGCCTTCACACTCAACCTGGCTCCAAGAAACGCCTCCATCATCAGAGCGGAAAAGATAAAGTGAGCCCGGCATCGGGCGGCTTCCACCAATCATAACGATATTTTTATCGATGAATGAAAAAGAACTCTTGATCCCGGAAGAAGGCAAGCCGTGATCATCAACCGAGGAGGGATCATGCTTGAAAACCTCTGTCCAGGTTGCGCTAGCGTCTTCTGTGGTATAGATGCTCACATAATGAGACCCCGCTCCAACGCCCAAATCAGAGACGATCATGCCCTCGTTTTCGCTTATGAAGGCCATATTCCCGCAAGAAAAATCTAAATTGATGTTTTTCCAGCTTCTGCCACCATCAGTGGTGGTGTAGAGGACGGACGGTGATTCAATTTTAGACTGGCAAACCCAACCAAAACTGCCATTGAGCGCTGCCAGGAAGACTGAGCCGGCACCGTCAGGGCTATCCAGACCCTCTGGCGTCACATTTATCCAGTGTTCGCCATAATTCGTGGTGTTGTAGATCTCTGATTGCTCCAGGTTGGTTGCCCAACCACTGCCTTCATCAAACATGTATGTTTTAAAGAGAGGCGAGAAATAAACTGCCGTTTCTGTAGGCGGTTGGCCGGTGAAGCTAGGCGCTGGCGTTTCTGTCACGGGCATTTGAACACATCCTGCTAATAACAAACTAAATATCAGGAACAGGCAAAATGCAAATTTTTTCATGTTGACTCCAATACATTCTTACATGCTAAGGCTGCAAAAACTGTGCCGAGAGTCCTCTTAGCCAAATTTTTGGTTGACAATTTTGAACTAAATTAGATAGATTCATAGTAATAGGACCAAAAACAAACACCTATGGTTCCATTTTTGAGGTTACAAAACTTAAAGGCTCTTCTAAACCCACCAGCGACACTCTAATCAGACAAAGAAAGACAATATTAATGTTTCACGTGAAACAATCCAAAAAATTTAATGCCTTGCTGATGTTTCACGTGAAACTATCTTCTGGCAGGCTGTCTTTTTTACCCTGGTAATTAAAGCCTGGAACGAACCCGACGACATAAGGCTTGTAATAAGTTCATTCGTTCACGTCATTTCGCGGTTTCCTCATCCAGTGATTGTGGATAGTGAACTCTACTGTGAAAACGTCGGTTTGCCTTACGGCAATTTCGGTCTACTAACGACAATTTACCACTCCCTTACCAGAATATCATATCGTGTTGCTCAGATGATCTGCTTGGGTCTTAGAGCAACAACTTGTTAGGAGTGAAATCGGGGCATGATGCTTCATGAGAACTTAAGACCATAATTTATTCCAATCATTGATTTCAAAACGCGGTAACTAAGTGAGCGATCTCCGTCGGTTCTTACTGTTCGTTGCTTGGATCGTGCATGGGCTAAGCTGTCCTGGAGAATCCAATGCAAGACATAGCAGGGATCGGTCAATAGGCGAATTTTATTAACTGTTGGATCTGGGGATTAAAAGAAAAAATGTCCTCGGCGCGAGTCGAATAAGTGCCCTTGGGGTACTCTTTATTTTAGAATGGTTGGGGATTAAAAGAAAAAATGTCCTCGGTGCGAGTCGAATAAGTGCCCTTGGGGTACTCGCTATTTTTTTTGGTTGGGGATTAAAAGAAAAAATGTCCTCGGCGCGAGTCGAACGCGCAACCGTCTGCTCCGCAAGCAGGTGCTCTATCCATTAAG
>JAQVUC010000336.1 GCA_028699715.1 Anaerolineaceae bacterium
ACAAGGGCGTGGCCAAGTACAACGAAGCCAAGGGCACTGATGTACAGGTGCTCGGTTGGGATCCTGCTGCTCCAGATTCTGGTTTGTTCAGCATGTCCTTTGACGATCAGCAAAAAGGCAATGAACTGGCCAAGTCCCTGATGGACGAAGGCGCTGACATCATCATGCCCGTTGCTGGTCCTGTTGGTTTGGGCGCTGCTGCCGCCATCAAAGAACGCGGTAACGCTTACTTGATCGGTGTTGACTCTGACTGGGCTCTCACCAGCCCCGAGTATGCCGACATCACCCTGACCTCCGTCATGAAACTGATGGATGCCACCACCATGCAGGTTATCCAATCTGTCATCGATGGCAGCTTCAAGGGCGGTGATGTGGTTGGTACACTAGCTAACGAAGGTGTTTCAATCGCCCCGTTCCACGAGCTCGAAAGCCTCGTTCCTGCCGAACTGGCAGCTGAAGTTGAAGCACTCAAAGCCGAGATCATCGCGGGATCGTTTGCCGAAGCAGAAGTTCCTGTGGAAGAACCCACCCTGGTTTGCCAGATCACCGATACCGGTGGTATTGACGACAAATCCTTCAACGCCACGGCCTGGAAGGGTATCACTGATGCCCAGGACGCACTTGGAATCGAAGGAAAATACCTTGAGTCCAAAGAAGTCGCTGACTACGAGAAGAACCTGAACGCCTTCATTGAAGAAGAGTGTGACCTGATCGTGACCGTTGGTTTCCTGATCGGCGATGCCACAGCGGCCGCCGCTGAAGCCAACCCCGATGTCAAGTTCTCCATCGTTGACTACAACTACGACCCCGCCATTGCCAATGTGACTGGTCAGATCTTTGAAACTGATGAAGCCGCTTTCCTGGCTGGCTATGTGGCCGCTGGCGTCACCAAGACCGGCGTTGTCGGCACCTTTGGTGGTCTGCCCATCCCCACTGTCACCATCTTCATGGATGGTTTCTACAAGGGCGTGGCCAAGTACAACGAAGTTAAGGGCACTGATGTACAGGTGCTCGGTTGGGATCCTGCCGCTCCAGATTCTGGTTTGTTCAGCATGTCCTTTGACGATCAGCAAAAAGGCAATGAACTGGCCAAGTCCCTGATGGACGAAGGCGCTGACATCATCATGCCTGTTGCTGGACCCGTTGGTTTGGGCGCCGCTGCCGCCATCAAAGAACGCGGTAACGCTTACCTGATCGGTGTTGACTCTGACTGGGCTCTCACCAGCCCCGAATATGCCGACATCACCCTGACCTCCGTCATGAAACTGATGGATGCCACCACCATGCAGGTTATCCAATCTGTGGTTGATGGTACTTTCCAGGGCGGTGATGTGGTTGGTACATTAGCCAACAACGGCGTATCAATTGCCCCATTCCACGAGCTCGAAAGCCTTGTTTCTGCCGAACTGGCAGCTGAAGTTGAACAACTCAAAGCTGACATTATCGCAGGCACAATCTCACTCGACTAAGTTGTTTGTTAACAAAAAAAGGCTGGATTTTTTCCAGCCTTTTTTATTTAAGCCTGTGGTAATATAAATAAAATTATTAGAGAATGAAACGGTATAAACTATGACCCCAATTCTTGAATTAAAAGGAATTACAAAACGGTTCCCGGGGGTTTTGGCCAATGACCATATCGATCTCTCCCTGAATAAAGGTGAAATTCTGGCCTTGCTGGGGGAAAACGGCGCTGGCAAATCTACCCTCATGAACATCCTTTATGGGCTATATCAGCCAGATGAAGGTGAAATCCTGGTGAATGGTGAGAAGGTGACCATCAACTCCCCCACAGACGCGATCAACCAGGGTATCGGCATGGTCCACCAACACTTTATGCTCATCCCCGTCTTCACTGTGACTGAAAATGTGATGTTGGGGAATGAAGCAGTCAAGCAAGCAGGGCTTTTGGACCGAAAAAAAGCTGCTGATCGCATACTTGAAATCTCAAACCACTACAACCTTGAAGTCAATCCGGATGATTACAGCCGGGATTTGCCAGTCGGCGTTCAACAGCGGGTTGAGATCATCAAGCTGCTCTACCGGGAAGCGGATATCCTGATTTTCGATGAGCCGACCGCTGTATTGACCCCCCAGGAAGCTGATGAACTCTTTAAAATCATGCGTTCTTTGGTAAAGCAGGGCAAGTCGATCATCTTCATCACGCACAAGCTGCGCGAAGTAATGGACATCGCGGACCGGGTCATGGTGATCCGAAGCGGAGCCATGGTTGGTGAAACCACTCCCGCCCAAGCTGATAAACAATCTTTGGCTGCCATGATGGTAGGCCGCTCGGTTGATTTGGAAGTCGATCGAACTGAAAGCAAACCTGGAGAATTGGTTTGCTCTGTCGAAAACCTGACTGTGGCTGATAAGTTCCAAAACATCGTTGTTGACGATGTCTCCCTGGAAGTATATTCCGGAGAAATTGTTGGCATTGCTGGTGGACAGGGAAATGGGCAAACAGAGTTGGTCTACGCGATTACCGGATTACAGTAGTCGGTTTCGGGCAAGATCAATCTTTTAGGGGAAGAGGTTTCCAAATTCTCACCCAGGAAAATTACCGAATTAGGGTCCGCGCACATCCCTGACGACCGCCAGGCGGATGGGTTGGTGTTGCCCTTCCCGATCGCGGAAAATCTGGTC
>JAQVUC010000337.1 GCA_028699715.1 Anaerolineaceae bacterium
GAAAAGAGGAAAATTGATGTCAGAGCAAAACAAAAAAAGGCTGCTTAAAGGTTAGAAGAAAGGCGTGGCGATCTTGACTGCCGCAACGGCAATCATGGCAAATGCCGTACCGGTTCTTGCGATGGATGAAATGGAACCATTTTACGATATTGCAGCAGATCATTGGGCCCATCAGGCAATATACAAATTGGCACAAGCCGAAATCGTAAGCGGATATGATGGCGGGCAGTTCAAGGCATCAAACAGTATCACCAGAGCAGAGTTCACGACGATCATCGTGAACGCACTGGATTTGGATTTATCAAATGATGATACGCAATTTGAAGATATCAGTGCGCAGGCATGGTATCGGGCCGCCGTTGCTGCGGCATCGGAAAATCGATTGATCCATGGGGTGGGCGAAAACAGATTTGAGCCGGAAGCAAGCATTACACGGCAAGATGCAGCCGTGGTTCTTGCAAATGCGCTAAGCCGATATGATACAGCAATTACAGCAGAGAAAGGCAGTAGCTTTACGGATGAAAATCAAATCGCTGCCTATGCAGAAGAAGCAGTCAGAACATGCGTTGGCTATGGGATATTTCACGGGAATCCAGATGGCACATTTTTACCCCAAAGAGCAATCACAAGGGCAGAAGCGGCAGTAATCATTACGGCTTTTGTTGAAATGATAAACGGCAAAGAGCTGGAGATGCCAAGGGTCGTTCGCACCCATGCCTCGATGCTTCAGCTGCGTGACGGAGCTGTCAAAGTCTCGGAATCACAGGAAGAAACGGACGCGACCATTTTTGCGCAAAGGGTATATGAAATTTACAATGGCGATTCCGTGACAATGGGAAGCGTCATTGCCGGCAAGCAGGAGCATTCGGTTTGCGTTGAACGCTTCGAGCTTGAGGGTACACAGGGCAAGCTCATTTACTTTGATGCTTCTTCCAAAGCCTGGAAAACCAATGAACTCAAGGAGTCTTTGATCCAGTCAAGCTGTCTCATCCTCCAGACGGAAGAGGGAAGTGAATATCTGATCTATACGCCAAAGGTCTACAAACATCTTGAAAATGGCTCTCTGGAATATTTGGGCGAAATGGACGGGCATCTGGAAATAGCGGAAACAAACACAGGATACAGCATTTCTGTGATCGCGCCGGGGATTCCAGACAATTGCTCCGCCGACTACATGTATGTCCATTCGGTCGGCAATGCGTTGTTTGACTGGAACAGGTCCAATACATTGGACTATTGGAGCTTATATCCTTTGGATGGGGATGCCCGGTGGTGTTATGACGGCTTTTATTTTCCGGCGCCCAGCACCTATATTCCCAGCGGGGAAAATATTTACTATCAATGCATTGCTGCCTATCTGTGCAAGAGTTTTGCTTACGGGGCGCCTTACCATCCTGTGTCCATGGATTTGACCATTGCCACCCTGGAAACCATGCTGCGGCTGCAGAATGACCACGGTTATTTCCCAACACAATCGCTCAGCACATGGCTCCTGGAAGATTATAATATTGGTGCAAATTTTTTTGATACAAGATTCAATACAGATCTGATCGGCATTTTTCACTATATCTCAGATTGGTCGGACTGCAAGGAATTTGATGAAGCTGTACGCGCCTATTTTGATTTTTTCCTGGCGTTTGCAGCGGATCATCATTATGTAACCAAAAGCGGAGGATGGCTTGTTCAGGATTACTGGACGCCCCAGGCGCACAAGACGAGTCATTCATCCCTGAATCATCAGGTTGCTGAAATCATTTTGCTATACCGATATGCAAAGGTTTTCAACGCGTCGGAGCTGGAAGCCTGTGCAGATAAAATGCTTGCAGGCATCCGCGACACAATGCCCGAATGGATCATGCGCGATGGCAACCTCCATTACGCCAGATATCCGGATGGGACGTATGGAGGCGTTGATTATCCATACCTTACGTACAACGATTTGCTTGAGCTTCAAAACCTGATCCAAGAAAAATATGGGTCGCCAAATCCGTACATCCAGGCGCTTATGGCTTCAAAGAAGACATGGATGGATGCAAACCAGATTACGGAATACAACAAGTAGTAAGGGAATATAAGGGATTTATCACATAAAAAAGTCTCTTGACACATCCAGACTATCTCGATAGTATATAAACGTACTATTCCTATAGTCTGAGGTGATTGTTTTGGAACGCATAAAGTTGTTTGACAGTGAATTAAAAATCATGGACATACTCTGGCGGGAGGGGAAAACCACCGCCAAGCAAATCAGCTTGATTGCCGCTGCGGAAATCGGCTGGAACAAAAATACTACTTATACAGTGATTAAGAAGCTCATTGATAAGAACGCCGTTTGCCGTGAGGAACCAGGCTTCGTATGCTTCGCGCTCATAAGCCGTGACGATGTTCAAAGGGACGAAACCGAGAGGCTGATTGATAAGCTTTGGGGGGGCTCAAAGAAGGCGTTCTTTGCAGCGTTTATTGACGAGCAGCTTTCAGAAGACGAGCTTGCCGAACTCAGAGCACTGATAGAAGAGAAGTGATGCCCATGCTATCCGAAATCTTTTATTGGGTGCTAAACAGTAGCATCATCGGAGGAGTGACTGGGCTTATGGTTGCTCTTGTGAGGAAGATACCACGTTTCCCGCGCTTCGCG
>JAQVUC010000338.1 GCA_028699715.1 Anaerolineaceae bacterium
AAGATAAAATCACTCAGGTTTATTGGGGGATATCTGATTTTGAATATCGCTTTGGGCATAAGCCCGAAGGTATCTGGCTACCAGAAACTGGTGCCGACCTGGCGACATTATGTGTGTTATCTGACCTTGGGTTGAGCTACACCATCCTGGCGCCCTGGCAGTTGTGCCCGCTTGATGATCGTCCGGGTCCGTACCAAGTGGAACTTCCAAGCGGGCGCGCACCTTTTGTGGTTTTTCCCTATAACACAGACCTGAGCACCATGGTCAGTTTTATTCCCGACAGCACTGAAAACGGAGACCGCTTCTTGCATACTGTCCGTGAGAAACTAAGCCGGGCTAACGGAAATCTTAATACAATTGCCAGCGATGGCGAACTTTATGGGCATCATCAGAAATTCCGTGATAAATTTTTGACATATATTTTGAATATTTCTGAAACTAATCCTGACTTTCAGTGGACCTACCCGGGCAAGTGGTTGAGGGAAAACAAGGTCGATGCTAAGGCGACCCTGGTCCCATTATCCTCCTGGTCTTGTTTTCACGGTGTAGACCGCTGGAAAAAAGAATGCGCCTGCACTCCTGGAGCGTATTGGAAAGAGCCTTTGTATTGTTCTCTGCGTGAAATCGCCGACTGGCTGGACAACACTTACGTCTCTTTTATGACAGGATTCGTTGACGATCCCTGGAGATTCCGTAACGAATACTTCAAAGTGATTATTGGACAGAAAACGTTGGCAGATTTGGTCTGCGAGGAAGGCGGGGGAGGGATATCCGCTGCTGATCTTCATAGAATTGATTTGCTCATGCGGGCGCAGGTTAAAAGACAAAGAATGTTCACCTCCTGCGGCTGGTTCCATCAGGAATTTCACCGCATTGAAGCTCACAACAATATCGCCTATGCGGCATACGCAGTCTGGTTGAGCGAGCTAGTTACAGGAGAACACATCGACCCAGAGATAATTAGAAAACTGGCGGACGTGCGGGATCAAAAAACAGGGCTGAGAGCAGACACTGTCTTCACTCAGACCCTGGTTAGAGCTAAAAACGAAACTTAATCCTGGTCCAGCAGCTCAATCAATTTACCAATCTGGTATTGCGAACCTGCTTCAGCTTCACTGATTTCGGCGAGGATTTCTTCCTGTCTTAGGATTATTTCCAGTACTTCGGAAGGGTCTTCTTTGAGGTCAACCGCAAGTGTCATTAGCCTGCCGGCGCGCTGATACCAGAGGAAATCCTCAAAGCGTTCCTTGTTGAACCATTGAATACCCTCGTATTGGTTTACTTCCAGATATTCTCTCACCTTGGGGTCGTCAATCCAGTTCTCAAAAAATATCTTCGCACTGACTGCAGATTCTACGGGCTGAAGGTCGCTTATCAAAGCCTGGATCGCCTGGGTACTCTTCCAGGCTTCGTAGTCCGTGAAACCCAATTGAGTCAGCGTCTGATTGACCAAGTTGAATACTGGTTTTCGCTCAGAGATTTCGCGGTTCAACCGTGCGGCAGCGGGCTGGTTTCCTGGGCCGGCAAGATTACTTAGAAGTGCCCAAATCATCAACACAAATTGCCTGCGGGGGTCATCCGACAGTTTATCTGTGATAACATCGTAAACTTTGCGCGTAGTCACCATAGCGGAAAGCCCAAGTTGACCTTCCAGTTTCTCAGGCTCTGACAGGCTGATCATAAGTTGTCTGGCACGTTGGTTTGCTTTTTCCAGGTCGAAGGCGTCTTGTTGAGATTCGCCGGCCTTGCGTAAGTAGACCAGACTCTGCTCGAGCGCGCTTGCAGAAATGTTTTTCTCAATTCCTCGCACTTCGGGCTTGCTTATGCGCTTAAGGTTTTGAGCATTGATCAAAGCTCGCAACGGCTGCAGCAATGGTGCCAGGTCGATTTCATTCAGGGTGTCATCAAGATTCGGGACTCCGCCACCTTTTAGCATATCGTTTAGCGCGGCGAACTGTGCTCCGCTGACTACTCTGAAGTCGAGTAAGACCTGATGGCTGTAAGCGTTCAGGTCAAAACGCAGTCCGCGGTCGCGAATCTCACCGAGGCTGCGTATGAACCAGAGCCCTGAGGTGCTGTCCCGGAAGATCACAAAATCATCAGTACTACCTTGAAGCTGTAGGGCGTCGGCGAGATTGCTTTGACGCAGAGAGCTTTCGTCGCCCTCTTTTACCAGATAAGGCGCGGATTGTTTGATCCAGCCGGAGCTGTCACCAAAGCGGTTGTTGTAGACCACCAGGGCTGCCTTGCCCTGGTAATAATTGCTGTACGCGAAGACGTTTTCATCAACATTGCCATCGTCGTTATAAAAATCATAGAGCCGGAAGTTATCCACTTCGGCAAAAATCTTACGCCGATGTAACAGCGGGAAAATGGTAGCCGCGTGATGATTCACCAGCCCCTGGTCGGGCGTTTCATCCCAGTAAGGGCGGTAGTATTCCATGCCGTATTTTTCTGTATACCCCTCAATTTGCCCGTGACCAAACATTGGCAAGCCTGGCATGGTAGAAAGCAGCGTGCAAATCCCGAAATACTTGTCGCCTTTGCCAAATTGCTCCACCGCTGTTTCTTCGTCCGGATTGTTCATAAAATTGACATAACGTTTCAAGATTTGAGGGTCATAGACCAGGGT
>JAQVUC010000339.1 GCA_028699715.1 Anaerolineaceae bacterium
TATATGAGGATTCAACAGCAATTTCAAAGGGCTCTCCCGTTAATTCCACACTCTTCTCATCAAAAGGTGTAGTTACAGCTTTAAAATCAATCCCGACCTGTGAGAGTATAGCTGCTCTTCGATCAGATGCAGATGCAAGTATAATGGATATGTCTTCAAACAGTCTCATCCTGTATTCCGCACCATTATTGAATAAAAACTGAGCTATTTTTATATGGTCATTTTTTATTTTCCTGTTGCGTATAGCAGTATTATAATGCTATACTATTCTTATGTCAAATGCTAATGTGAAAAAGATGATCGAAGAACGAAAGAAGTTACTACTGGAGCTTTCGACACTGGACCAGTTGCTCCACGGGTCCTGGTTGGAACGCTATTCCACTTGCTCTCGCAAAAAATGCAAATGCCACCGTGGTGAGCTTCACGGACCGCGCTATTATCTCGTTGTGAATAAAAACGGCCGCCAAAAACAAAAATACATTCCCGTCGAGCGAAAAGAAGCAGCCAGGGCCGGGGTTAAGCAGGGAGAGCGCATGTTGGAGATTGTCGAAGCAATTACACAAATAAACCTGCAACTGATAAAAGAGGGGGCCTATGACAATGAAACCAAATGATATGTCTGAAAAGATCATGGATATGTCCAGAGCAGGAGATATCGAGCTTTATCGACAGGGCCACCTGCCTCTGGCATCGGCCTGGTGCAGGGGGATTAACCTGGTTGGCTGCATCAACAGTCTTGTGCCATCTGAGATGGAGTTGCAGCCAGGGCTGGCAGTGCAGGCGATGGTACTGGATGTGCTGACCGGCCGGAATGCTCTTTACCATGTACAGCAGTTCCTGGATCAGCAAGACAGAGCACTCCTGCTGGGCAAAGAATATGCACCGAGTTTATTCAATGACACGAATCTGGCCAGAACCCTGGATGCCATTGCCGAGTATGGTACAGGCAAGATTATAACCGCGCTGGGCATACAGGCTGCCAGACTATGTGATCTGGACATGTCAGTCATTAGCTATGACACAACATCCACCAGTGTCTGGGGTGCCTATGAGGGCTGGGGCGCAGAAGATGGTCCTTTAATTACCCAAGGCCACAGCAAAGACGGACATCCGGAACTAAAGCAGTTTATGACAGAACTGCTCTGCGTGGACCATGGTGTACCGATCTTTGGTCAAACCAGAGACGGCAATTCTTCGGACAAAACTTTGAATAACGAGATGCTGCAGCGGATTGGCAAGCTGATGAAGCAGCATGGCCTGGGGCCTGGAGCATTCATTTATGTTGCGGATTCGGCAATGGTGACCAAAGCAAATTTGAAAAAGCTGGCTGGAAACAGCTTCATCTCCCGTCTGCCGGCCAATTTCACTGTTTGCGCTGAGCTGATTGAACAAGCCATAGTAGCCAAGCCCTGGCAGGCCTTAGGCACTCAAAATCAAGTTGCTGACACCGCTTCAAGATCCGCTGCATCTTACCGATCATACGAGACCGATGTAACAATAGACGATATCTCATACCGGGCAATCGTTGTCCATTCGGACTCACATGACAAACGCCGAAACAAGCGGATTGATTGCCAGCTGACCGAGTCAGAAAAAAGCCTTGCCGTGCAGCTTAAGAAGCAGGAGACTGTGTTTTACTGTGAAGCTGATGCAAAAAAGGCAAAGGTAATGTGTGAAGCATTAGCGGCACCTTTACACTTTGTCAGCTGCGCGGTAGAGTCCTTTGAACAAAGAAAACCTGGTCGGCCAGCCAAGGATCGGCCGGCTCAGATGCAGACAAAATACCGCCTTGTCTGCAAGATTGAGGAAGACAGTGTCAAGACGGGCAAGCTCAGGGAAGCTGCCGGCTGCTTTGTCCTGCTGACTAACGTGCCCTTGCCGGAGCAGGCTGAAGGCGGGCTTGACTCAGCAGGCATATTGCGCACCTACAAAGGACAATATGGCGTGGAAAACGACTTTGCTTTTCTTAAGGATCCTTTGGTTGTTAATGATCTGTTCCTTAAAACACCTCACCGCATTGATGCGTTGGGCATGGTTTTGATCATCGCGCTGATGATAACCCGGCTTATGCAGCAACATATGCGTAAATACCTGCATGAGAACGACATTGAAGTAGAAGGCTTGAAAAAGAGCATTCGCACCAAAAAACCCACCTTCTATGCCATGACCTGGGCTTTGACCAATATTGAAGTACTGTTGATACATGACAAACGTATTCTAAAGTCTGTTTTAAGCGAGAATCAGCAGAAATACCTTGCAGCATTAGGCCTGGATGAACGAGCTTACACCGATCCGGCCTCCAGACCAAAAACCAAGCCAATAAATACTCCCAGTTTGGGTTTGTAAAGGTGCGGAATGTGGGACTTACCATCCTTTGTGCTTCAATGTTGTTTGCAAGAAGAAACACATCCTCATCATTCACAATGATATCTACAACACCTTCGGTAGCAGCAAGATTTACATGGGATCTGCCGTTTAACAACCATGCAATATTATGCTGCTTTTCAAGGAGCATCCCCTTACAGTTTTTTGATCTGTAAATACTTCTCAGTGACTCAAGTTTGTTTTTTAACATACGCCATCTGCAGGTATTTCAACTACAGCCTCCTGCGAAGGTTCACCTTCTAC
>JAQVUC010000340.1 GCA_028699715.1 Anaerolineaceae bacterium
CCGTTCAGCCGTATGCGTCTCTTGTTTGGTTCACGTAGTTTGGCCATACAAGTCAATAAGGTGGTTTTGCCGATGCCATTGGGCCCTAACAAACACACAATTTCGCCCGCCTTGACTTCAAAACTGATGTCGTCAAAGATTTGGCGGCCGCCATTGTAAGAAAATCCGACTTGTTCAAGCTGCATTTGTACTGACATAGCTAATCCAATCGGGTTTTCTGTTTATAAAGCAAAAACGCGTAGAGGGGCGCGCCAACAAAACCGGTCAAAATTGAAAGCGGAACTTCCACGCTTGAAACAGTGCGTGCCAGGGTGTCGATCAGTAACATAAAGAGCGAACCAATCAAAATAGCCAGGGGCATTGTGCGGGTGTTATCGCTGCCAACCACCAAACGCCCGAGATGAGGAACAACCAATCCGATCCAGCCAATCGTACCGCTGATGGAAACCGCGCTGGCCGTCAGCAAACTGGCACAGACGATAACGATGCCGCGCACCTGACGCACATTGACACCCAATGTTCTGGCTTCAACGTCCCCAAAAGCGAGAATATTGATCCGCCATGAAAGCAGTAATAAGAGGTTCGAACAAACTAAAAATACAGGCAAAATTGCCAGAAGTTCCCGCCCCAAAATAGAAGAGAGGCTGCCCATCTGCCAAAAAACGATCGACGAGAGTTCGGTCTGCTCTTCAGCGACAAATTTCATGATCGCCAAAACTGAGCTCAAAAAACCGCCTACGATAATACCTGAAAGCACAAGCATCATATTTGAGCGATTGCGCAAAATGCGCGGGACCAATGATGTGATCAACACCGCTGTGATTCCACCGATAAAAGCGAACACCTGGCGGGTGACCAAACCAGCCCCTAAAAGGATCGCCCCTGCCGCTCCTACCGCCGCCCCGGAGGAAACCCCCAGCAAGTCTGGCGAAACAAGTGGATTGCGGAAAACGCTTTGATATACAGCGCCTGAAAGGGAAAGCATCGCGCCAATCATGATCGAGGCCAGTATCCTTGGCAGCCGCACGTTAAAAACAATACTATCCATTGCCGGATCTACATCTACGGCTGCCCCCATACGAGCCAGGAGGACGTTTAATACTTTTAATGGGTCGTTACTATAGCGACCAAGACTGAGAGAAAGAAAAACTCCGAATAACAACAATACAGACAACAGCCAAAGCCATTGTCTATATTGAATGTTTCCGGAGTCTTGTTTCAGGTTCAAGCCAATATTGTACTACTTTATACCCAATTGTTCCGCAGTGAAGGTTTTTCCGTAAACGAGAGTATAAAAAGCGTCTACATCCTGCATCAAAGAATCTAAATCATAAAGATCAGGGTGCAAACTATGTAAAGCATAATCCACGCCGAGCGCTACGGCAGCTGTTGGCTGATCCCAGGGCTCAATTAAGGATGGAAATTCATACACCTGCTTATTTTGGATGGCACTGATGGAACCCCAGGCAGGATCATTGATCAGATCTTCAGCGGTGTAATCAGAGTAAGCTGGATACCAGATCACATCAGGGTTCCAGGCCACAATTTGCTCAATGTTAACTTCAATAAAACTGCCTGTGCCATCGACGCCAACAACAGCATTGGTGCCACCGCCGGCTTCGATCAGGCTGGTCTGGATCATGGCCGCAGGGGCGACAGACAACGCAGAACTTGCTCCAAGGAACAGCACTGAAGGACGCTCTTCTGTGTCTTTAAGCAAGGTTTGTGCTTTTTCAAGTTGCCCGTCCAAAAAAGCGGTGATTTGTCCGGCGCGTTCATCTTCACCCAGTGCCTGACCAAGCAAGGTCAGGGTTTGTTTGACAGTATCAAAGCTTTCTGTGCTGTCAAGGATGACAACAACTGGAAGGTTGACCTCTTCAAATTGAGGTACGGTGTCCTGAAAACGCTCCGGCAGAATAGCCAGGTCAGCCCCAGCGGCTACGACGCTTTCAAAATTAATAGTACTGCCCTTTCCGATTTGAGGCAGATCATCGTAAGACTCAATCACTTGTTCATATAAACCGCGGGACATTTCCTTGTTGCCAAAGCCAACCAGATACTTCCCGCCGCCGCCCAAAACCACCGCCGCGTTCAGCGTGGGGTTGTGAGTACCAACCAGTTTTGTAGCGGGTTGTGCTAAGCTCACTTCCCGGCCAATCACATCGGTGATCAGGATAGTGGTATCAGTTTCTTCAACAACTTCAGTTGCTGTTGGCATTATGCAAGAGCTTAGCAAAAGCATCACAACCAGGAGTAGAGGAAAAATTACTTGTTTGGTACGTTTGGACATAAAAATCTCCTTCTTCAAACCTATAGAGTTTGTATTGCTCATTAATTGAGCACTGCCCTATTCTAACATCAATCGCTGAAATTACCACTTATTAAGACAAATTGTTGTAGTTTAAATTAGATAAGACTTCTGAAAAAAATAAGGAAAAGGTGGGGTTTTTTACTGAAGAAGGGCTTGCTGTTACCTGCAATAGGTTCTCTTAAAATAAGAGCGGAGAGAGTGGGATTCGAACCCACGGTAGGTACGAGACCTACAACGGTTTTCGAGACCGTCCCGTTCAACCGCTCCGGCATCTCTCCAAACAGGAAGAAAATTATACCCGACTACAGGTCGAA
>JAQVUC010000341.1 GCA_028699715.1 Anaerolineaceae bacterium
GCCCTGGCTCAAGCCCTGCAGGACAAGGCTGCTATTGTCGTCCAGGAAATTTTGCCGGACGATTTCGAACAAATCAAAAGCAAATTAATTGCGTACGCCGAAGACAAGGTCGACCTGGTTTTGACCACAGGGGGAACTGGTTTTGCTCCGCGCGATGTGACCCCAGAGGCAACCCTGGCAGTCGTTGAAAAGCTGGCACCTGGTATCGTTGAAGCGATTCGTCAAATGAGTCTAAAGATCACACCCACGGCGATGCTTTCAAGGGCGACAGCTGGCATACGGGGGAGAACTTTGATCATCAATTTCCCTGGAAGCCCCAAAGCCGCCTTGGAATGTCTTCAGGTTTTTCTTCCTGCCATGCCGCATGCCATTGAAACATTGCGCGGGGACGCTTATGAATGCGCAAATGCGCAAAATCCACAATAATATTCAATTATTGAGTATAATGCACCCAACTTAACTTCTTAGGAAGGAAAAATAAAGAGAGGTGTTATGAAATCACGTATAAGTACCAGATTTATTGTTTTTGTTGTTGCAGTAATGCTGCTGCTATCTGTTTTTGGATGCAAGATGGAGCCCGAAGACAAAGTCCTGCAAATGTCCACCACGACTTCCGTCAATGACTCGGGTTTGATGGCTTATCTGCAGCCCGAATTCGAGAAGGCTACCGGGTACACTCTGGAAATCACTTCAGCTGGAACTGGGGCCGCCATCGAAAAGGGCCGCATGGGTGACGCAGACATGCTATTGGTTCACTCAAAATCCGCTGAAGAAGAATTCATTGCTGAAGGTTTCAACGAAGAACGCATCCCCTTCATGTACAACTTTTTTGTAATTGTTGGTCCCCCGGAAGATCCGGCTGGTGTTGCCAGTGCCGTAACTGCCGCCGAGGCTTTCCAAAAAATTGCTGATACAGGATCGCTGTTTATTTCCCGCGGTGATAATAGCGGTACCCATAATAAGGAAAATGCTATCTGGGCATCGATTGAATATGATCCCACAGCACAAGCTTGGTACCAAAGCATTGGACAGGGCATGGGCGATACCCTCACCATGGCGAACGAAAGACAAGCTTACACCCTTTCAGACAAGGCCACTTTCCTTGCCCACGAGAACGATCTTGCCATGCATTTGGAAGAAACTGATGATATGAAAAATACCTATTCCATGATCATCATCTCCAAAGATCGCTTTGCTGACTCAAACGTAGCTGGTGCCCAGGCTTTTGTTGATTGGGTACAGTCTGATGCAGCCAAGACGATGATCGCCGATTACGGTAAAGCGGCATACGGCGAAGCTCTCTTTTTCAATATGGATTAACTTTTATACTAATGACCGGAAGGGCAATTTTGCCCTTCCGGAGGCATTGTTTTGGAATTAATTTCTTCAATTTTCGATTTTATTTTTGGTCCTGACCCTGAGCTGCGACAAATAATTGCTGTAACTCTCAGGATGTCATTTTTCAGCACCCTGATTTCGGCACTGCTAGGGATCCCCTTGGGCGTCCTCCTGGGAGCAAACAATTTCAAGTCAAAACCTTTCGTCTCTCGTTTGGTCAACACGCTTCTCGGTTTGCCTCCCGTAGTAGCCGGTTTGGTAGTGTTCCTATTGTTATCCCGCAGTGGACCATTTGGAACCTTCAAACTGCTTTACACAGTAAACGCGATGGTTATCGCTCAGGTTCTGCTGATTACGCCCTTTGTGATCGCGATGACCGCAAATCTGGTTGGGGTCAATGCCGCCTCGATCAATGAAACCCTGGCAGGCATCGGAATCACAGGCATGAAACGCCTGAAATACTTCTTGATTGATTACCGAATCCCCTTTATCTCAATCATTTTGGCAGGTTTTGGGCGTTCGATCGCTGAGGTTGGTGCTGTGCAAATGGTAGGGGGCAATGTTCAGCACAAAACCCGCGTTATGACCACAGCCATTATGATGCAAACCAACATGGGTCGTTTTGAATTTGCCATTGCCTTAGGGATTGTGTTGTTGCTTGTGTCCTTTTTGATCAATTCGATCGTAAACCAATTTCAGAAGGCGGTTGGCGATGATTGAATTGAATGATTTAATAGTTCAGGCCAAAGACCGCGTTATTCTGGATATCCCTTCCCTGCGACTCACAAAAAACAAACGCTATGGCATTATTGGCGAGAATGGCAGCGGCAAAACAACCCTGTTAAGAGTTTTGGCGGGCACTATCACTCCAACTCAAGGTCAGATAAAAGGGATCAAGCGTGATGAGACTATGGGCTATCTGCCACAATCTCCCTATGCTTTTTCCTTTTCAGTGATGAGAAATATCAGTATGGCTTTTGATCATTCCAAACTGGGAGAAAATCAAGCCAGGGAAATGCTCAAAAGTGTTGGCATGGAACACCTTTTGCATTCTGTTGGAAATAAGCTTTCCGGAGGGGAAAAGCAGCGCCTTGGTTTGGCCCGGGTATTGGCCATGCCGAGAGAAATTTTGCTTTTGGATGAACCCAGTTCAGCCACAGATATCCGCGGAACTGATATTGTTGAGGCCTTGTTGCAGGACTGGTTCGCGCGTTCTGATGGCACCTTGATTTTCTCCACGCATTCACCTGCGCAGGCCTTGAGGTTATCTGATGAGATCTTGTTC
>JAQVUC010000342.1 GCA_028699715.1 Anaerolineaceae bacterium
AGCGTATCATTGCCTTTTGGATTCAGAAATTCACCGACATATTTGGCTAAATCCTGATAGTTTTTACCAATATCACCTTGCCTGCCAGCAATGATGGAAGCAACCTTGTCGCCAATACCAAAGGTTTTTATCCCTCGGAATAGGTTAAGGAATGAAACAATTCCTGTATTTACCGCAAGTTTTATCCCCTCCCAATAAACCTGAAAGCCTGAAAAAATGCGCTCGAAAATCTTATAAATTCCATTGAAAACTTCAACCGCTTTTGCGCCTGCATTCAAAATCGCAGACTGAACGCTATAAAATATCGCCTGCAATGTCGGGATCATATTGCGCTCTATGACCTGTCCTATATAGCTTGTAATTTCGCTTATAGTATTGCCTAAAGCAGTCGCCACCCCTTTTGCAAAAGCAACAAAGGACTGCACCAAGTCGGCAAGGTAAGACCGCGCTTCGTTCCAATCATTGCCGCCAGTAGCCTTTACCGCCTGCTCTCGCGTTTGCTGACTTTGTGACCATGTATTGCCAACCACCAATGCGCCTGTAGCCATAGCAACCGCGCCTACTCCAGTCATTGAAGCCATTGCCGCCGCTTTCAGCAAGGCAAATGCCCTCGCTGCAATAGTGGCAGCAGTAGCAACCGCCAATAACTGCGGTGCGGCAGTCATCAGGAACTTTCCGAACTCCGATCTTGCAAATCCGGAAAAGAAATCTGCCGAAACCTTTACGGCGTTTGTAAGGCTTTTCACAAGAGATTCAACGCCAGACAAAAGCGGAGAATCACCGCCTGTAATGGTATCGACAATCTTCTTTACAATGTCGGTTATTTCGTCATAAAGCGGAAGAAAAGCATCTTGCGCCCACATGCGGACTGCATCGCGTACATTTGAAAGCTGCTTTCGCAACATTTCACCGATGGATTTAGCAATCGGAACGTCTGCCAGCAAGCCACCAAGATAATCAATGACCTGATCACCCCTGCCCTCTGAAACCATTTTTTTAATGGTCTGCTGGAAATTCGCATCGCGTTCGATGAACATTTTAGCGACTGTATCAACTGGCCTGGCAGTACCTTGCAAGATCGCCCTCAATTCCTGCGGAACCTGTATATTTTGATTTTGCCCACGTGTGGCAAGTGTAATCCGGTCAACAAGGTCAGAAAGGCTTTTTGCCTGCTGCTGTGTTGCTTCAAGCGCAAGACCCTTTGCCGTGAAAATCGCATAGGCGCTTCTCAAATCGTCAAAGGTGGCCATGGACTGCATGGCCTGTGTTCGCAAAACCTTGAAAAACGCCTCTGCATGTATTTGATTCTGCTGAAATACCTTTCCGATCTCTTTTCCTGATCCGCGCATTGTATCGGTCAGCATTACCGCAACAGACATTACATCCGTTTTGTATTCGTCAATCCAGCCCAATGCCTTTTTCACGCCATATCCAGCGGTAAAGCCGCCAATAGCCGCAGTAATGGATGTTCCAAGCTTTCCAAACTTGTCAACGGCAGAATCCGCTTCCGTTCCCATTCTACGCAGTAAACGAGTTGCGCCCCTGTCCTCTGCGGAAACAATCAATCTTGTATTCATGTTTGCCATAAAGCAAATCCTCCGTTATGCGGCAACCCATCCACGTCCGGGAATAAACTTTCTGCGGACAAATCTTTCAGTTTCCTTTGCCGCGTCTTTGCTGATATATTGATCCAGCCTTTTTGTAACCTGATCAAGAATCCAGCGTGATCGATTCTGAAAGAAGGGGAGTATTACCGGCCTGGGCGGGTTGACGATGGTCTGCTTCCCTGAAAGCCGAATCCCCGCGGCAAAGAACAATCCGCGAACTTTTTTCGTTACCGTTGTTCTGTCGCCTTCCTGAAACTTTGCCCCGATCCTTGCCGCAGACTTTGACAGCCAACCCACATCTGCCCGCATGGATTTGCGCGTATGCTCATAACCGATAGCCTGTGCCAGCTTGCCGCCTGCCGGCCACTGACCACCACTCATGCCCCATGCCAACCCCTTTGCCCGCATAATGTAACCACGATTGCCGACGGTCTTCAACCGCTTTGATCCGTCCGGTTGTAGCTTCCCATATCTGTTCCTGCGCTTTTTGAACGCATCCAAAGCCCGGTAACGCTGCACCGGCGAAATATCGGGAAACTTCTTGCCGCCCGGAGCGTGTTGCAGAAATTCAACCTTTAGTCTGGTTTGCGCCTGAAATCCTCCGTGCCTGATCGCCCTGTCCATGTAGTCTGGATAAAGAATAGCCATTCTGCGGAAAAAACCTCCGGCGTCGCCAAACATGTTAACGACAGTGCCCCCACCCTGATAAACCGTATAGTTTCTAATCGCCGCAGACATGGCTATATTTAATCCTTTTTCTCTGACTTCTCCGATTGCTCACAGAGAAAGTCCATTTCAAGGGTTTGCAACCCCGTAAAGTCGTAAGGCGTGACTTCGTATCCAAGCGTTTCAAACGTCTTGATTGCCGCTCCATAGTCCAACCCGGCAACCCCCCCAAAACTGTAACGCATCTGCGTTCTGACACAAAGCCACAGATTATAGACATAATCCAGATCGGAATCCTGGAAATCTTCAACAGCATGTCTACAGTTGCCGATATGCTGGCATT
>JAQVUC010000343.1 GCA_028699715.1 Anaerolineaceae bacterium
ACTCCGCCCTACCTAAAAAAAATACAAGGTAGCTTTCTCTGAGTTTCCTTTACCCATGAAAATCTCGGTTTTGTTTACTCAAAAAACTGAACCGCGATCTTTAGGTTTTATTTGAAAAACAGTCCCGCTAGTTTCATCTCCGAATCGAAGCTAATGGTGTAGGTAAACTCACGATTTTCATGCTTTACTTTAGCTACAACCACCGCGTAGGTAATATCGTTCTGGGTACTGCACCCAGTTTTCATCTATTCGATTGTCTCAACTGATCCTGACTCATCCAAGACAGAAAAGATTTGAGCCATAACTTCTTCGGTTAGTCCAGCTTTCATTTCTTCGGTTAAGATATTCGTCAGTCCATCCATATCACGATGGTCTACCAGTCTAATTACGTTCTCAGCTTCGGCTTTTACATCAGCCTCGTCAAAGCCTTCTGGTAACTTAGCAGCACAACCAACCAGGACGCCCAAGCTAAATGCAATCATGAAAATAATATAAATTGTTTTGTAAGTTTTGTTTTTAACCATCTGAGACCTCATTTTGATAATATCTTCTTGAAAAAAATACGTAAATCATCAACAAAACGGTAAGCCCAGCGAGCAGGCCTTCTATTTGCATTACTCCCCAGCCTAACATTCCAGTCAATGGGATCAGAGAATCAACTAAACCATGTGCCAGGATCGCCAGGAGCAAGTACCTCAACCGCTGATTAAGTTGAAAACCGTTCCAAACCATAACTGAGAAGCCGATGTGCATGCCAATTGCAAGTAGTTTTTCAACCACAGGCAGGATGATTTGACTTGGTTCCAGCATACAAACCATTCCCCAAATTGATGAAAACAACCAAACCGCTTCACAAAGTCCGTGTCCTAAACCGAACACCAAAGGCTCCCAAAAGGGAGATCGCGCCGGTTTCAATGCCAATGCTTTGAAGGCAAATCGACCGCTCTCCTCGAAAACTCCGGCGCTCATGGCAACCAAAACTCCGCTCAACAAGGGGTAAGACATCGCCCAAAGCATAAACCCGGTTTGTTTTTGCAGCAAAGTCAATAGCGGCACTCGCGTGAAAATCTGGGTTAGCAGAAAACACAATACTCCAAGAAAAAACACAAGGATTACTCGCCAGGAAAATCGTGGCGTTGAATTTGGCTTTAAAATTTCTGAGTTCTGGGAGAGCATGGATAGATATTATCCCAATGGTTATTCTTTGTAAAGTGTGGAGAAAGATTCTTATTTCACTCCGACATCAACACACTGCAGGTGTTCAATTTCTGCCCCAGTTAAACACCATTTAAATCGCATACCCGTCTCTTTGACATTGTCAATTGCCTTCTGATAGAATTCCACACAAGGAGATCACAATGACACAAAAACAATGGCTAAAAGCCCCTGACTTTAAACTTGACTTATCCAAAAAGTATTTCGCAACCTTCAAAACCGACAAAGGTGACATCAAAGTTGAACTGTTTGCCAGCAAAGTCCCCACAACCGTGAATAATTTTATCTTTTTGGCAAAAGAAGGCTACTACGACGACACCATTTTCCATCGTGTTATCAACGATTTCATGGTTCAGGGTGGAGACCCAACCGGTACCGGACGAGGCGGACCAGGGTATTCTTTCAGAGACGAATTTGACCCCACCCTCAAACATGACAAACCCGGCATTCTTTCCATGGCTAATGCTGGTCCCAACACCAATGGCTCTCAATTCTTCCTGACCCACGTGCCCACTCCTTGGTTGGATGGCAAACACGCTGTGTTTGGTGAGATCGTTGAAGGGCTGGATGTGCTCATGGCAATTCCTGCCCGCGACCCGATGCTTTTCGGATCTCCCGCAGTCAAACTGCACACTGTTGAAATTAGCGAACTTTAGACAAATTCTGGAGGTTTCATGGCTGAGTTCTACATCGACGGCCGATCTCTGACCATTGAACAGGTAGTCAAAATTGCTGATGATCCAAGCATTCAGGTCAAGATAGCACCTGACGCGCTTGCGGATATCGAGCGTGCTGCGGCTGCTGTACATCAGTTTGTCCTCGACGGTAAAATCGCCTATGGCATAACCACTGGCTTTGGGGCTTTCAAGGATCGCCTGATTCCTGTCGACCAGGTCGAACAGTTGCAGGAGAATATCATCCTCAGTCATGCGGTTGGCGTTGGACCTCACCTGGATGACCGTACCGTCCGGGCGATGATACTGATCCGGGCCAACACGCTTGCCAAGGGTCACAGCGGCATTCGAGTGAAAACACTTGAACTTTTGCTTGAACTATTGAACAAAAACCTCCTGCCTGTCATCCCCTCAAAGGGTTCCCTGGGTGCCAGTGGTGATTTGGCTCCATTAGCTCACATGTCCCTGCCTTTGTTAGGCTTTGGACAAGTCAAGATGAACGGTGAGATCGTGGATTCAGCGGATGCCTTCCAAAAAGTTGGGCTAGAGCCAATTCGCCTGGCAGCCAAGGAAGGGTTGGCGTTGACAAACGGCACAACCATGATGACAGCCATTGCCGCTTTAGGCATTGACGCGGCTGAGGCTTTGATCAACACGGCTGACTGCGCCGGAGCACTCGGTCTTGAGGCTCAAAATGGGAGCTTGCGCGCCTTTC
>JAQVUC010000344.1 GCA_028699715.1 Anaerolineaceae bacterium
CAAGCCTAAACCATTAGGTGAAGAAGACGTTGCCTTACTTGAAGCCTACAACCGCGTGCTCAAAGAAAACGTGGTTTCAAAACAAGATATTCCACCATTTAACCGCTCAACAGTTGACGGCTACGCAGTTAAAGCTCAAAACACGTTCGGCGCAGACGAAAACCAGCCTGTAAACTTGAAAATCGTGGGAGTAGTAAACATTGGCGAGCAACCGCACGTAGCTTTAAACGAAGGCGAAACGGCAGAAATTGTTACTGGCGCACCTATTCCCGAAGGCGCTGACGCAGTAGTTATGGTTGAAGACACCGAACGAGAAGACGATAACCTAAAAGTTTTCACCAGCGTAACATTAAACGAGAACGTGATGAAAAAGGGCTCGGACATAAAAGCAGGCGAAACCGTGCTTACGGAAGGTCAAGTGCTGGGCGCTTCAGAAATCGGCGTTTTAGCCGCTTTAGGCTTAACCAAAGCCAAAGCGTACAAGCCGCCGATGGTTGCAGTTTTATCCACAGGAGGCGAAATAACTGAGCCGGGAAAACCTTTGCCTGCGGGAAAAATCTTTGACATAAACGCTTTCAGCTTATGCACTGCCGTGATTGAAAGCGGGGGAAAACCTGTTTATTTTGGAGTTGTTCCAGACGACAAAGAAGCCCTAACCAAAACGCTCCAAGCCGCGCTGGCTTCAGCGGATATCGTGATTACTTCTGGAGGAGTTTCGGTTGGACCACGAGACTTTACACCTCAAATCGTGGATTCCCTGGGTAAACCAGGCTTGGTAGTTTACGGTATTGCTTTAAAGCCTGGAAAACCAACAACGGTTGCTTTTGCAGGCGAAAAACCGATTTTCTCGTTGCCGGGTCATCCAGCGTCTGCACTGCTGAATTTCTATTTACTTGTTAGACCAATTATTCAGCGTCTTTCAGGCAGGACAGCCAGTGAGATTCGCTCGATTAAAGCGTTTGCTGGCGCACGAATGTTTTCCGCTAAGGGCAGGCGAACGTTTGTTATGGTGAGGCTTGTGTTGGATTCGGAAAAGTGCCGTTTGGTTGCTGAACCCGTGGAGACTGGTGCTTCTGGCGCGATTACTACGTTGGCGAAGGCTGATGGGTTTGTTGAGGTTCCTGAAGATCAGCAGTTTGTTGATGCTGATGAAGAAGTTAGTGTTAAACTGTTTAGGAACGCTTAGAGGAGCGGCTTGGTTTTCGCCACAAGCCCATGTACATTGTGACTACCACTGCAAGCGCGAAGTAAACAGCTAAGCCTGCAGTTATCAGGAGGTTGCTTGCGCCAGATGCAAATATTGTATAAAGCGAAAACACTGATGCAGTGATGAACAGTGTGGAAATAACCCATAGTGCCCAAGACTTTTTAGTCAAAACCGCAACCGCCGTGATTAGGCTGAGAACTCCTACGAGTACTAGGTGTGGCGCTAAACCTACGATTGGCAACAGTGCTAAAAGCAGTATGCCTGAAGCAAGATAGAATGTTATTGACAGTTTGTCTGCTCTGGTTGAAGATGATTTCAAGTTGGAGGTTTTGGTCACTTTTTGTCGCCTTATCCATATCTGCAGTGCCTAAATTAATAAATTTACCCGAATTTAGCTTTCTGAAAGTGTTTTGAAGGATTGTTTTAAGTTTGCGTTGACACATACTTAATTAAAGGTGAGGTTAGTGGTTGGGCTTGGCTGAAAAGCAAGAGTTAACGGTTTTCACAATTGGGCACTCAACACGCACATTGGAAGAGTTTGTTGAGCTGTTGAAGGCTTACGGCGTAACTTTGGTGGTGGATGTGCGCACGGTTCCACGTTCCCGGCATAATCCACAGTTCAACAAGGAAACACTGCCCAACACACTGAAACAAGAAGGCGTAAAGTACATTCACATGGCAGGTATTGGCGGTTTGCGGCGTCCAACGCGTGACTCAGTCAATTTGGCGTGGAAAAACATCAGTTTTCGCGGTTACGCCGATTTCATGCAAACCAAAGATTTCACTGAAAACCTGCTTAAACTCATTGCTCTTGCCAGAGAGAACTGTTTGGCGGTTATGTGTGCTGAAGCGTTGCCTTGGCGTTGCCACCGTAACCTCATTTCTGACGCGCTTGTTGTTCGGCGCATAAGGGTGGAGCATATCATTAGCAAGACTAGTACGATTAGTCATCAGCTTAACGAGTTAGCGCATGTTGAAGGCACAAAAATCACGTATCCATTGTTTAGTAAGGAAACGCCTCAGCGGTCGCTTGCGGATTTTGGAAGCGGCTAGTTTAAAATTTAGAGATTGCCGGATTTTGCACCTGTTGAAGTGGGATTTAGGATTTTTTTAGAATATTTTAGCCCTTTTTAGCGTTTTTTGGTCTTTTTTAGACCCTTGCTATAGTTGCGATTTTTTTTCTATACCCCCCTTATATATAGTCTCAACAAGTGTTGGGGCAGGGTTTGTGGGGTTGCATGTTTGCTGAAGGGTTGTTTGCAGGGTTGATTGTGTGCTGGGTTTTTCGCTGTTTGCTTGTGCAGTTGCCGCCAAAGAATTTCATGTTGACCTGCTGCTAAGTGCGAGGTCTCTCACAGCAGACCTCCCCTCCCTTATATAAAGCCATGTTGAA
>JAQVUC010000016.1 GCA_028699715.1 Anaerolineaceae bacterium
GGTGATTTTGTCCGCTTCACAGCCCAACTAATGGGAACTGTCACCAAGGCCTTGCATGAGCTCAAACCGGGTGATGCCATTGGTATGCGGGGACCCTTGGGCAACGGCTTTCCCTTGAAAGACTGGAAAGGCAAGAACCTGGTCATCATTGGCGGCGGCTGCGCTTTTTCAACGCTTTATGCCCTCACCAAGCATGTCCACCATCCTGACCATCGCGATGATTACGGAAAGCTGACATTGGTTTACGGTACCCGTACATCAGGACTGTGCATGTACAAACACGACATCGCCTCCTGGCACGAGAGTGAGGACATGGAGATCCATCAGGCTATCGACGTGCCGGAGGAAAACTGGCTGCACCACGTTGGTTACGTCCCGGATGTGGTCAAAGAAGTTGCGCCCTCGCCTGAGAACGCTGTCGCAGTTGTTTGCGGACCTCCCATCATGACAAAATTTACACTTCCCGCTTTGGTTGAGCTTGGTTTTTCACCAGAGCATATTTATACATCTCTGGAAAAGAGAATGAAGTGCGGTATTGGTAAATGCGGACGCTGTAACCTTGGACCCAAATACATCTGTAAAGATGGTCCGGTTTTCTCGTTAGCAGAACTTAACGAACTTCCGGCTGACCTTTAGGAGAAACTATGAGCCGCGGTACTCCCAAAAAAAATCGAAATGAACATTGGATGACCATCAACCGGGACATGGTTACCCGGAATTATTGGATGCATTGGGACCTGGACAAGTGTGTTGGCTGTCAAATCGGGCCGCTTGTTTGCCCCAAAGAAGCCCTGACTCACATCCCAGCTGTGCTTGAAAATGGTCACATCGTTCAACGGGCTTCGGTTGATGTAGATGAGAATAAATGCGTAAATTGCGGCATGTGCGTGGCCGCCTGCCCCACTCATGCCATTGAATTGACCGTCAACGGAAAAGCAGAAATCCCGGTGATCGAATATAAAGCTTTTCCTGAGTTGGATGCCAAAACCATCTTCCGCAAAGAGAAATTTGATTTTTCGCTCAAAGATTTCGTGATTGAAAACTGCCCTACCAATGTGATCAGTTACGACGAATCCCGTGACACCATGCGCGTCAGGTTTGAGGACTGCATCCACTGCCGGCAGTGTGAAGTCGCCAGCAAAGGTGCTTTCGAAGTCCGGCAGCCCTGGGTCGGTTCGGTGAACCTTTACAGAGAAAAATGCCTGCCCGGCTGTTTTGCCTGCGCAGACATTTGTCCCACCCGAGCTTTGCACATCAACGATGCCGGTGAATTGGTTTTAGCTGATTATTACTGCATCAAATGCGGTGCTTGTATGCAGGTTTGCCCGGTCAAGCCCGAATACGAAGAAGAAACCTATCAATTTGAGTCACAGGGGCTGATGCTCACACGCTCCCGCAAGAAAATCACCAACGAAGAAGCACTGCCGGTTGTTGTTCAGCGCTGGCGCATCAACCACAGCGAAGTGTCAAGTGCCTCCTGGATAGAGGCGCTGCGCAAACTCTCTGATGACAAGGCAAAATCAGTTGAAATCGATCGCAAGCGAGCCCTGCGGCGCGCAGATTTGATCGAAGCTCTTCGCGGTGGTATCGTAGAAAAAGTTCAACTTAAAAGAGACATACGGGAATAAATTTTTCATTTATTAGCGGTGAGGTGTATACATGATTGAGTTGTTCATGTTCATTCCGTTTTTAAAGTTGTTGGTAGCTGAAACAGATTCCGGAAACGTCGAACAGATAGAACATATCCTTAAGAATAATAGAATCCCCTATCGTATTCAGACTTATTCCCTTAGAGGAGTCTTCGGCAGACAACACGATTCAGTTTCTTATAAAAACTTAAACCTGCCCATGTACAAAGGCGCATCGAATCCCACCTTATCCTATGCGGTTTATGTTTGGAAAAAAGATTTCGAAAAAGCAAGCAGCTTGATTGAGAAAGAATAATGGGGGTTTATTTTAAGGTGGATCCGTAACCAAAACGGGCAGTAAAATCAAAGGACCAGCAAGTTTCACGGGAATACTCAGGATTTCTTTCTTTTTCAGTAAATATCAAAACTCTGGCCTTGGAGCGTAAGCGGCCAAATCGACTCAAAGAAGGGGTGGATGTGATCACATTGCGGAAGGTGCCGCTGTTGATAAAGTATTTTTCAGATCCATTTTCCACTTCAAGCAATTCAACCAAAGGGTGATGCGAGTGTCCGCAAACAAGGCATTTGATGGTTGACTCATCATTCTTGAAAGATTCTTCCCTCAGAATTAAGTCAAGGTTGTCATTGATTTTTGAGCGTCTTGAAAAAGGATTCAAGAGCGTTTTAATGACCCAAAAAGGCATGCCGTGTTTCCATAGTCTGGTGCGAAGGATGGATTTCAAAGTGACCGCTGAGACACCGGTCAACTGTCCTAAATTCAACAGATCGGGAACAATATTGCTGCTGGTTCCGATCTCATCAAAAAGCTTGAGCATCACAGGTTCAATAAATCGCCAGACCTCTTTTTTGCTTAAGCCAGGCGTGGAAAACAAGAAATTGATCAGGGCGTTTGAAGGTCTGACGTTGTCAAAATCGATCAAGCGTTGATAGATCAACATCAAATCGTCATCCGCGACTATCGTCGCGTCGGAATAATATTCTCTGAACAGCAATAGCAGCTTAGCGGCTACTTCTGTTGTGACAATGTCTCCAAGTACGGGTTTGTCATAGTAGCTCTTTTCGATGAAGGTTGGGATCTCAGGCCAGGTTTGCAAATCCGCGCTGAAATTTGACTTGTCATATTCATGCCCATGGCGGACCAAAACCATAGGTGTGCCATTGTTGTAATGGATGTATTGATTATCGAAATATTTTTGGTCTACTTGCAAACCAAGTAATTCCTGGACCCGGTTTCGGATTCTGAGACTTGTGTTCGTCAGGCGGTCATGGTTGCCGGGAACAAAATGGATTTGGACTGGTTTCTGTAAAAAAGAACTCAGATTTCTAAACACACTCAAGGAGGCAAGGACGCGTTCATCCTGGTTGATTGCTTCGATGATTTCCAGTACCTTGGCCTCTGCTTCGCTGCCCTCAATAATCTCGTCATTGTGCAGGTAAGGGCGCAGATGACCTGTATGCCAAAGCGCGGAGCGAGTGATTTCAAAAATGTCGCCGGCCAAAACCAGGTCAATTTTTTCAATTTCACTGTCACGAATAAAATCAGCAATCTCTCTAAAAAAGGAGGTGTAGACTTCAGCCGGCAGGTTGTGATTAAAAACATAACCATCCAGGCTGTTAGAACTGGAATCTGCAAAGTGCAGATCAGACATCACAATCAGCATAAAACCTTCTTTGACATAGTGTTTTTATATCACAAAAAATTATTCTGACCGATATGCAAGCTAAACTTTGGTCCCAAAAAAATCTATTAATAGAATTTTTTAACTGAATGTTTGACCTTTTACTATCAATAATATGCCTATTGCTGCATTACCTGTTCGAATGCCTGAATGCAGCTTTGGACGGCCTGGTCGTCTACGTCATTATGAGTGACAAGACGGATTTCGCCCTCGTTGGTGGACATGATCAAGACGCCCAACTGTTTGAGCTCGGAAATGAGGGTTCTATTGTCAAGCCTGGATTCCGGAGTGATTTTCAGAAAGACCATATTGGTGTTGGGTGATCCCTTGGTCAATTGGATCCCGGGGATATTTGCCAAGCCATCCGCCAGAATTTTGGCTCTCCTGTGGTCTTCAACCAATCGGTCAATCATCTGATCCAAAGCGACAACCCCAGCCGCGGCGATTACACCGGCCTGCCGCATGCCGCCACCCAGTAACTTTCGGATCCGTCTGCATTTCCGGATGAAATCTTTTTCACCACATAAGACTGAACCAACGGGCGCGCATAAACCTTTACTCAGACAAAACGTAATACTGTCTACCGACTCCACCAGCTCAGAAGCTTCAATTTGCAGATCGACCGCCGCATTAAAAATCCGGGCGCCGTCCACATGGTAATGAAGCCCCAATTCCCTGGAAAGTTCGCCCACCTGCTGCATGTATTCCCTGTCAATTGTTTTGCCACCACAGGCATTTTGGGTATTTTCTACAATGACCATTTTTGAGATCGGTTCATGATAATCTCTGGGGTTTCGCATGGCGCCACGAATATCTGCCAGCTTGAGCTTGCCATCGTCCTGATTTGGGATGGTGTGAATTACGATCCCTCCTAACACAGAAACACCACCCGCCTCGTGCAAAAAGTTGTGTCCCATGGTCCCCATGATGACCTCGTCACCGCGCTCACAGGCTGCCATGACTGCCACCAGGTTGCCCATTGTGCCGGAAGTTACAAAAAGTCCGGCTTCTTTATTCAGCTTTTTCGCCGCTTTTTCTTCTAAGGACTTGACAGTTGGATCTTCACCATAAACGTCATCACCTACTTCAGCCGCTGCCATGGCTTTGCGCATTTCTGGTGTAGGATGTGTGACTGTGTCAGAACGAAAATCGTAATTTCTTTTCATTTCAATTGCTCCTTAATTGTTCAAGCAGGTTTCCCAGGTTCGCCGGAAGCGGCGCGACAAATTCCCTTTCAGTTTTATCTTCTGGCAGAATGATCGCTAAGCGATGAGCATGCAGAAAGAACCGATCAGTTTCGATGGTTTTTTTTCTGCGCCCATAGATTCGATCTCCCGCCACCGGACAGCCCAAAAAGGCAAGATGCACCCTAATTTGATGAGTGCGACCGCTCAGGAGGCTGACTTCCAGCAAGGTGTGTTCAGGGTACTCATTGACTGTAAAGTACTCAGTGACAGCTTTTCTGCCCTTGTCTCCATAAACCACAGCCATCCGCTGGCGATTTTTTTCATCCCGACCGATACGGGTCTCGATCCTGCCGGTTGGGGTTGGTGGTCTTCCGTCAACCAGGGCTAAATAGGTCTTTTTTGGTCTTCTGGATTTGAATTCTTTCACCAGCCATTTGTAGGCTTCGTTAGTTCGGGCGGCAATCATCACCCCTGAGGTGTCCTTGTCCAGGCGGTGTACGATCCCGGGACGACTTGGCTCACCAACTTCGGCGATCTCAGGCCAATGGTAGACCAGCGCGTTGACCAGTGTGTTCTCAAAGTTGCCAGCCCCCGGATGTACGACCAAACCTGCCGCTTTGTTCAATACAATAACATTTTTATCATGGTAAAGGACGTCTAAATTAATGTCCTGGCTCTCAAGCTCTTGCTTTGCTTCTTCAGGGATCAAAGCCTTGACAGCATCCCCCGGGTCGAGCTTAAAGGCTTGTTTTGTGATCACTTTGCCGTTGACTTCAACAGCGCCAGAACTGATGATGGTTTGCAGCTTGGCGCGTGATAGTCCGGGCAGGTTTTCAGCCAGGAATTTATCCAACCTCATAGCGCTTGTGCCGCTAAACGTCAATTCCATTTGCTCAGGATTCATCATCCGTTTTCTCAATTTGTAGAGGATCGTCGTTGGTTTGCTTCTCCTGGCGCTCATGGATCAGCATAGCCAGAAGCATCAAACCTACTCCAATTGTCACGCAAGAGTCAGCGATGTTAAAGACGGGGAATCTCCCCACCGCGATAAAGTCTGTCACGAATCCCAAGGTGATCCGATCAATGGCGTTACCAATGGCTCCGCCCAACATCAAGCCCAGGCTGATTCGGTAAATCAGAGGCTCATCCATCGCTTTGTGGAAGGAATAAATGATCACAACTGACATGATGATTGAAACAACCAACAGAAAGATATTCGTATTTTGGAACAGGCCAAAAGCAGCCCCGGTATTTTCCCAGTAAGTAAATCTGAAAAACGGTTTCAAGAATGAAATTGGATAAAAAGCTTCACCCAATCCCAAATTTGCTCTGATCAAATGTTTGCTCCACTGATCTGACACAACAATTACTAAAGCAATGCTGAACAAGAGCAAATAATTGTGTATTGCTTTTTTCATTAATTGCCTCCAGCAGCCTTTTCCAACTTTAGGACCAGGTCTTGCCCGTCAAAAGTATCATTGAAAAGTTCTTTGCCTGTCAATTCTTTTTTGACAAGTTCCACAGCCAGCGTCTCACCAGAAATATACTCTGAATTGGATTCTATAGCCGCTTCCAGCTCAGGGCTGGCCTGGAACCAGACATGGATGCGGTCAGCAATATCCAAACCGGATGTTTTCCGTAAATCCTGCACCCTGCGCACAAACTCTCTTGCAAGCCCTTCATAGAAAAGCTCCTGTGTCAGGGTCGTGATCAGAGCTGCCATATACGGACCTTCAGTGGCCACTTCGTAGCCCTCTTTGGACGAGGTATGTACTTCCACTTCATCGGGCAGGATTTCATAATACTTACCCTCCACGTTTACAACCAGATTGATCCCTTCCAGCAGTTTCAGGCCACTTTCCTGGGCGGGCAGGTCCAATATTGCCTGCCTGATCTTTGGGCTCAAGGCACGGTATTTCTGCCCCAACTGTTTGGGCAGAGGGTTGAGGTTATAAGTCACTGCTTCTTCATCCCCTCCAAGCAGACGCACATGTTTTACATTCAACTCATCTTCCAGGATGTCTTTGAAACGTTCCAAGACTTCGCCTTCTTCAGCTTTTCCAACCGCGAATGCTGCCTCAGCCAGGGGTTGCCTCACCTTGATGTTGGATTTGTTGCGCGCGGCATGACCCAACGAGGCCAGTTTCATGACCACGTTCATGTCCTCATTCAATTTTTCGTTGATGAGGCGTTCATCCAGCTTTGGCCACTCCGCCAAGTGCACTGAAATTGGGGCTTTCTCATCAAGCGATGCCACCAGATTTCGGTAAATTGTTTCAGACATAAATGGCATGGTGGGCGCAATCAATTTGCTGACGGTCACAAGCGCTTTATACAAGGTTTCATAAGCCGCAGCCTTGTCCGCGTCGGACTCACTCTTCCAGAATCTTCGCCGTGAACGGCGCAGGTACCAGTTGGAGAGTTGGTCCACAAATGTTTCGATTGGTCTTGTGGCACAAATCACGTCAAAGTCCTCAAATGCCTTGGTCACGTCCCTTACCAGGGTCTCAAGTGATGAAAGAAGCCAGTTATCAAGCTCAGAAAATTGTGGGATTATGGTGGAATCCGGTGTCCATTTGTCCAGATTAGCGTAAGTCACAAAGAAGGAGTAGGTGTTCCAAAGCGTCAGCATGAAGCTGCGGACAACCTCGCCAACCAGTTCTTTACTGAAGCGGCGCTCATTTCCGGGGGGGCTGGAGGTGTACATATACCAACGCATCGGATCCGCGCCGTAGTCGTTGATCACTTCCCAGGGATCGACCACATTACCCTTTGACTTGGACATTTTTTGTCCATTTTCGTCAAGGATCAACCCCAGGCAAATCACATTTTTGAAGGCCTTACTGTCCATTACCAGGCTGCTGATGGCATGCAGTGAATAGAACCAACCCCGGGTTTGGTCAACTGCTTCACAGATGAAGTCAGCCGGAAACTGGGTTTTGAATTCATCCAAATTTTCAAAGGGATAATACCACTGCGCGTAAGGCATGGCTCCGGAATCAAACCAGACATCGATCAACTCAGTCACCCTGCGCATCTCTCCCTGACCGCATTTGGGGCAGGGGAAATGAATTTCATCGACGTAAGGTCGATGCAATTCCAAATCAGTCAGGTCTTTGCCAGCCAGGTTACTCAATTCCTGCCTTGACCCGGCACAAACCTGATGGCGGCAATCCAGACATTCCCAAACCGGCAAAGGTGTTCCCCAATAACGATTACGTCCTAAAGCCCAGTCGATATTATTTTCCAGCCAGTTGCCAAAGCGCCCGTTTCGGATATGCTCCGGGACCCAATTAATCTCCTGGTTGAGTTGGACCATGCGGTTTTTAATTGAACTGGTTTTGATGAACCAGGTCGGTCTGGCCATGTAAAGCAGGGGTGTATCACAGCGCCAGCAAAAGGGATAGCTATGGCTGAATCTGCCGGACTCAAAAAGAAGTCCACGTTCCCTCAAATCCCGGATGATTCCATGGTCGGCCTCTTTGACAAAAACACCAGCCCAGTTTTGAACCTGACGCAGGAAACGCCCTTCATCGTCGATGGTCATCACAAATGGTAAATCATAGACTTTGGCGACTTCCATATCCTCCATACCAAAGGCAGGCGCGATATGGACCAGTCCGGTACCGTCTTCTGTCGTGACGTAATCAGCGTTAACAATGTAATGAGCGGGCTTGTCCGGAGGAATGAAAGTGAACAGAGGCGCATAACGCTTCCCCTTGAGAGACTTTCCCTTCATTGTTTTTAAAATTTTATAAGGCCGATCGGCAAAGACTTTTTCAACCAGCTCTTTGGCTAAAATCAGCTTTTCTTCCCCCAAACCTTCACCTGTAACAATTGCATATTCAACATCCGGATGGGCTGCAACGGCAACATTACCCGGAAGTGTCCAGGGTGTCGTGGTCCAAACCAATAAGCTGGTGCCCTCTTCTTCAACCAGTGGGAAACGCACAAAGATGCTCGGATCTTCCGTGTCCTTATAGCCAAGCGCGACTTCATGGTCAGAAAGAGGCGTGCCGCAGCGTGGGCAGTAAGGCACAACTTTATGCCCCTGGTAGAGTAAATCCTTGTCCCAAATTGACTTTAACAGCCACCAGACCGATTCGATGTATTCATTTTTATAGGTGATGTAAGCCCGGTCCAAATCTACCCAATAGGCGATTCGGTCGGTCATTTGCTCCCAATCCTGGATGCGCGAAAAAGCTGATTCCCGGCAAAGCTGATTGAATTCAGCAATGCCATATTCTTCGATCTGACTTTTCTGAGTAAAGCCGAGTTGTTTTTCGACCTCGATCTCAACCGGTAAACCATGCGTATCCCAGCCACCACGCCGGTCAACAAAATATCCTTGCATGGTCTTATAACGTGGGAACATATCCTTGAAGGCGCGTGCCAGCACGTGATGTACGCCTGGTTTTCCGTTCGCGGTCGGAGGACCTTCAAAAATCACAAAGGGGGGACGGTCTTTGCGTTCGTCAGAAGATTTCTTGAATACGTTATTTGCTTTCCAAAAACGTAACTGAGCTTCCTCTTCCAAAGGAATATTGAGTCTGGATGTCACTGGTTTAAACATAGGTCCTCCACAACAAAAGTCATAAAAAAAACAACTCGTCCCAAAACAGGGACGAGCCGGTAAATTGCTCGCGGTACCACCCCGCTTCCTGGGCAGCCCAGGCGCTCGGTGCGAGACGATTATCAGGTCTCGCTGGTCCTTATAACGTTGGACAGCCGGTCAGCTTACTACCCTTGGGTTTGTTCAGCCGACAGCTCAGGAAGGATATTCATTCAATCGTCACCACCCGGCTTCCATCGTCCCGGATTCGCTAATGGCCGGTTTTGAATTACTCGTTTCCGTCACAGCTTGCCTGCAAATTTTATCATAATCGGAAAGAATGGTGGATCATTAGCGGCTTAACACAAAAAGGATCCGGAGGGATCCTTGCTGGGTGCCTGGAGGGGCTCGAACCCTCAACATCTTCATCCACAGTGAAGCACTCTGCCATTGAGCTACAGGCACCGCGTTAGGCGGCTATTCTATCACAGCAATTTACGAACTGCAAGACGTAACTTATCGTGCCCCTGGCTAAACTAAATGATCAAGCAGGTCCGCTCTCGGCACTTTAATCTGTTCAAAAGTCTTCAGGTTTTTTACAACAACAGTGTTTTCTACCAGTTCGTCCGGGCCAAGCACCAGGGCGGTTTTCAACCCCAGCCTGTCCGCGTATTTGAATTGTTTACCCAGCTTGTCGGGTTCAGTCATGATAACGTTCAGGCCAGCAGCCCGCAGCTCACCTGCCAATTTGGTAGATTCAGTCAGCATCTCTTCGTTGAAAACCGTGACAAAGATGCTGTCAGTGTGGGTCAACTCAGTCGGTAACAGGCCAAAAGCCTCAAGCACAAGTATGATGACCACGTCCCCCATCGCAAAACCAACTCCAGGAAGCGGCTGCCCACCAACATCAGCCACCAGGTTGGCATAATGCCCGCCTCCCAAAATCGCGCGGAAATTGCCTTTGGTTTCATGGGCTTCAAAAACAGTGCCGGTGTAATAGTCCAATCCCCGGATGATTTTTGGATCATAGCTGACAAACTCAGCCACACCCAAAGACTCCAAAGCAGCAAATAACTGGCTCAATTCAGCTGATTCTTTCCAAAGACCCGTATTTGACAACAAAGCCTTGATCTGGGTGATTTGTGCTGCATTCAAGCCAAGCTCGCTTACATTTTTGTCCCAAACATCCGCGGGTTGCTTATCAATGCGATCGATCATGCGCAGCATATCTGGTTTTAAAGCGCTATTGATGCCAATTTCAGTCAATTTGCGATCCATCAGCCTGCGGTCATTGACAAACAGCTTGACATCTTGGCTTTTTAAGCCGACTAATTTCAGAAATGTTGCCGCAACGGC
>JAQVUC010000345.1 GCA_028699715.1 Anaerolineaceae bacterium
GTTTCTTTTGCAAATCGCAAGGCTCTATTTTTGGCTCTTTGGAAATTTTTGTGAGTAAAAATTCATGACTTGTCGGTCGTACGCCCGACAAGTATGGACAAATCATTGATTGCTTTTCCGGTTAATGGTTAAGTGTAAAAACCATTTCTCCTTGGTAATCAATGATAGATCAGTGATGGAATCAAAAAGTTACACACAGTCGGCGTCCCGGCTCCGACGAGAATGTGTCCCATTCTCGCCGGGCCGCCGCCTATGCATAACTTCTTTTCCTGCAAAAACATACATTGCTTTTGCATAGCATTAGTCACTATTAGTGAGTGACTCACTAAATTTTCAGAAGAGCCAAAAAACAAAAATGTAAAATTAAGATTCAAAGGTAGGCACAACAGAATCACTTTGGTTTTGGTTCATTCCGACTTGGATCATACCCATTATAATAGAAAGCCAGCCGTATTTTCATTGCGTTAAGAGCTCCAGTTATTGACCATTTGCCATAATTGATCCGCAAATTTACTGTGCGCATTACCCTTTCAACCTGACTGGTTGCCTTGCCATGCATGCGGTTCTTTAATGCCGTAAACATATCCGGACTAGCGTTTTCCAAATAGTTCGCCGACTTCTGGCAACCTCGCTCCCGGCAATAATCCAACAGTTTGTTCAAATCTTTTTTCTTCAACTTGATCAAGGGTTCTATTTCATCATCTTCCAGATATGAGCGAAGAGCAACGAGTTGATATACGTTTCCCATAATTGTCTTCCAGAGTCCACTTGTTCTGGAAATCCCATCCTCCCAAAGACAGTGTTTCAACTGGTGCGGAATATGCCACAGGCAGCGTTGCAGCAGAATAGTAAGATTGCCGAGGCCATTTCGGATTGCATCATCTCCATCGGTGGTCAGAAGAAAGGACTTGAATGTCCGGATGGCCTCCAGACTCGGATGTAGCAGATTCTCCCAAGAACCATTATAGGAACCAAGATCAAGACCAGCTAAACGCCAGCGACTGCCTGTCTTCCTGGCCGTTTCGGCTGTGTTTTTCTGGATCAGAACCTTGATTTCCTTGCCTCGCTTGGCTATGCCATTGATCGGAATCCCGGTGCCGTCAGCCTGTCCTTCACCAAGTTCATCCGGTGAAATAGCAAAGGACAGCGATTTTCCCACCTTCTGCACACAACGCCAGATGGTGGAACGGGAAAAAGATGTGCCAAAGATACGAGCGAAAACCTCACTGACACGGAAAGAAGTCAGGGAACCACAAAGAGCCAATTGATGTTCAGTTAACTCAGATAAACGCGCATAAGGAAGCAGATCCAACAAAGATCTGACAATATATCTTTTATGGCCGCACTTTTTGCATTGAATCTGCATTTGTGGAATTAATACCACGCCCAAACTCGTTACCAACTTGGCTGACACTGATTTGCTTTCACGGGTTTTCCAGCGGAAAGAATGCTCGCCGCACTTGGAACAGTGAGAAAACTTTTTTCCTTCTACAGAGCAATCAACAGCCATATTCCCAAGTAACCGATCAGCAAATTGCCGGAGAACCGTGGCGATAAAAGCAGACAGCAACGGCGAAATCATTTGTTTGAAAGCAGAAATCAGGCTGTCAAGCTTGCAATCAGAAAGTTCCAAATTATAGTTAAATGATATCTCAATTTTCACAAGAGCTTGCTCCTTCTTTTATCAAGTTTTGGTTTAACTAATAAAAGACAAGCTCTTGTGTTTTTTTCAAGTCATTGAAGACTTTTTATGCTCAGGTCCCAACTTTGAGACGCCAGCAATAGTTTTTGCTCAATCTTTTTGTCATCAAGGAATCAAAAGATTTTTTTTACTTAGGCATATTGTAGATTTAATTTTGGAAAATTTCCCAGGCAAAGTGCTTGCTGATTGGTTTTGTCAAGATATTTGGTTATATTTGATTTGGCTTGATAAGGCACATTTTGTCTGGGGATCCGGTTTTAGCCTCAAGCAGCGATATGAATTCTTTTTAAGACTAAGGAGACGCAATGAATTATTTGAAGATGCTGCCCTATCAGGTGCGAGAGGCAATTGATCGGGATATGCCGGTTATTCTGCCGTTGGGGGTGCTTGAATATCATGCTGAACATCTGCCGTTGGGGGTGGATTCTCTGGTCTGCCTGGAGGCAGTGGAAAGGGTGGAAAAACGCCATCCCGATGAAGTGGTCGTGCTTCCGTCCTTTTATTATGGGGCAGCATCCCTGGCGGTGGCCAAGCCTGAGCGGCAAGGCACGCTGCATGTGGATTCGAAGAATCTTATTCCGGTTGCGGAGGATATATTCCGCTCATTGCTACGGGTTGGTTTCCGCAATGTTTTTGCCTTTATTGCTCATCAGACTGAGGAATTTGCGCAGGGCATGCCTACTGATCTGGCTTTTCGCTTCGCCGCGCGCAGAGTGATTTTTGAATGGCTGGAAAAAGAGGGCGGCGAAGGCTGGTGGGGCACTGAACAGTACAGCACATACTATTCCGGAGCAAACAATCCCTTTGCCTGGATTCGAGTTTATCCAGTCAGACATCGGGAAGAGACCAAACGGCGTTTTGTCGGCGATCATGCTGGCCAGCTGGA
>JAQVUC010000346.1 GCA_028699715.1 Anaerolineaceae bacterium
ATGCCTTTTTTGGTGCTTTAAAGACAGGAGCTGCGGTTGTGCCGATCAACCATAAGCTCATGCCGCCAGAAGTGGATTACATTCTGGGTCACAGCAAGTCTGAAATTTTTTTGTATGATGGTGCACTCTATGGGGTTGCATCCAGACTGGAAAGCAATGCTCGGCAGATCGCAATGGAATCGATGCCGCAAGGAGCAGAAAACAATACTCCCCTGCTTGAGACTTTAATTGAATCAGCAGGTTCCTTCTCTCCTGTTGCAGTTGCAAAAGAAGACACTGCCGAAATCCTTTATACCTCAGGGACCACCGGTAAGCCCAAGGGGTGTGTCCATAGCCATTTTACAGTGACCATGGCAGGAATCACCGGTGCTTTAACGGTTAAGATGGATAAAAACGACCGGCTGCTCATGGCAATGCCGATTTGGCACTCATCGCCTCTCAATAACTGGTTTATGGGAGCCCAGTATGTGGGGGCGTCCACAGTGCTGCTGCGTGAATATCACCCGGAAAATTTTCTTAAAGCCGTTATGGATGAAAAAACAACCGTGTATTTCGGTGCGCCCATATCTTATCTTGCCCCGCTTCAACTGGTCCCCAATTTTGATGACTATGATTTGAGTTCAATGCGGTGCTGGATATACGGAGGCGGGCCTATAAGTGGCGAACATGCCAAAATACTGAGTGCCAAGTACAAGTCGACAAACTTTTACCAGGTTTACGGCATGACTGAAAGCGGACCCACGGGAACAACGCTTTTCCCCGATGAGCAGGTTTCCAAGGCAGGTTCCATCGGAAAAACCGGACTGCCCGGTGCTGATTTGGTTGTCATGAAATCAGATACAGAAGAAGCCGCAAGGAATGAAACCGGTGAGGTTTGGCTAAAGGCAGCTTGCATGATGGAGGGATACCTGGACAATCCTGAAGCAACCAAAGATGCCTTTTGCGACGGCTGGTATAAAACAGGAGATCTGGTGCGCATAGATGAGGACGGATATATGTTTATTGTTGACCGCACCAAGGATATGATTGTCACTGGAGGTGAAAACGTTTATTCAAAGGAGGTCGAAGATGTGCTCACCTCACATCCGGATATCAATGATGCGGCCGTGATCGGAAAACCCCATCCTGAATGGGGGGAGACGGTTACAGCGTTTTATATCCCCGCAAAGGACAAGGATCCTTCAGAAGACGATATAAAGGAATATCTCGGCCAAAGACTTGCAAAGTACAAAATTCCAAGACAGTTTAACAAAATAGATGAACTGCCCCGCACACCCACCGGCAAGGTCATGAAATTTGTCCTGCGGAAAAAATATTAATGGCACCTTGAAAATTCAAATAGTTTTAATTAACTGCCTGTAAAAAAGGGGTAAAGAATGTTTGACTACATGATGGATGAAAAGACGCTCAAGCTTCGCCAGGAAGTTCGCGAGTTTGTGGCTTGGGTTCCAAAGCAGATGATCCTTGACATGGATGAGGACAAGATAGAGTTTCCTAAGGAGTTTCTGGCAGAGGCCGGAAGAAGAAACCTCATGGGATGCCGTTATCCGGAAAAATGGGGCGGAAGGGGAATGGACTGGGCCTCAACTGTTATGGTGATGGAGGAAGTCGGTGTTCTGGGATATATTTTTGCCTGTGTTTTCGGCGTTGGCGCAGAACTTGTCTGTGATGCCATTATCCTGCACGGAACAGATGAGCAAAGGGAAAAATATGTAAAACCTTTGCTTGCAGGAAAAATTTTTTCCGCAGAATGCCTTACCGAGCCAAAGGGCGGATCTGATTTTTTCGGCACCACCACAAAGGCTGAAGACAAGGGTGATTATTTTCTTTTAAACGGCCAGAAAAGATTTATTGTTGGAGCTGCAGGCGCAGATTATTTTCTGGTCTATGCAAGAACAAACCAGGACCCCCAGTGTGACCCCCACAAGGCCCTTACCTGTTTTATCGTAGACAGATCAGAAGGCGTTGAAACAGCCTATCAATACGGGCTTATGGGTTGCCGGGGAGGTGGCGCCGGCCGGGTGGTTTTCAAGGATGTAAGGGTACCCAGGGAAAACGTGCTTGGGCAGGTGGGAGGTGCTTACAAGGTTTTTAACACCATGATGATACCAGAAAGGTTAGGAACAGCCGCCATGACCATTGGCGCGGCCCGTCCGGCTTTAGACATTGCAACCGGTTACACCACCCGCAGAAAAGCCTTTGGGAAGACAATCAACATGTACCAAGGGGTTTCTTTTCAGGTTGCGGAAGCTGCAATGCTCCTGGATGCTGCCAGGGCCATGTGTTATGCAACGGCAAAAGCTGTTGACAGCAATGTTGACCACCGGCGCATTCGCAGGATGGTATCTGAGACAAAAAAATTCGTAACAGAATCCTGCCAGAAGGCAGCCCATAATGCCATGCAGGTAATGGGCGGCATAGGGTACACCAATATTTTCCCCATAGAGCGCATTGTCCGGGATCTGCGGCTGGCGTCTATCTGGACCGGTACAAACGAGGTGATGTCTCTTATCGTCGCCTCTGAATGGTATAAGGAGTATTTTTCCAAAAAAGGCACCACCAACGAAC